>NZ_PYIB01000043.1:0-58936 GCF_009129705.1 Roseobacter sp. TSBP12 | reverse complement strand
CCATAAACGCCCGTCGCACTGATCCCGCGTGCCCGGATTTCGACGGTATCGCCAGTGACATAGCCTTCGATGTCACCGCCACCATTGGCTACCGCAATCGCAATCGTGGTCCAGTCCGTGGCCCCAGAGAGGCGATGGTCGATCTCGAACGTGGCTGTCGGCACAGAGCCAGAGCCCGGCTCGATCAGATAGGTGATGTTGTTTGCGAGGCCGGTGCCAGTCAGGCCACTTTTTATCGAGACAAATCGCGGGGCGGAGGGTTGCAACACATTGTCGTCCAGCTCAGCCCCGACGCGGCTCGACCATGCGGGGATCTCTGTCGCGGCAAGCTCGATATCGATCTCAGGCGCTGCGGCAATCATGCTGAAAATCGAGCAGCCATCGGTGGTGTTTTCGACATTGCGGACGATGTGGTGCAGCGCCGTGGCGGTGGATTTGCCAAACTGTACGAGATCACCGGCGTGATAGATGCCATCCACGAATGCCGCACCACGCGGCAATGGGCCAGCGCCAACAAGTGTCAGGACCGAGGTCTCGCCCGGTACTGTCTCCACGATCCTGACGACAGACTGACCGATGACGTCGGCCTCGTCCTCAAACCACCGGAACCGGATGGCATAGCTCTCGCCTGCCTCCATCACCACCACAGTGTCCAGCTCAACGAGCGCGCCAAAGACCTCTTTCACGCGGCCCGTCTGGTGATCGCGCATCAGAGTGTAATGATTGGTCATCACATCGTCACCGCGCGTGGCGACCCGGAACATGCCGTCTTGGGTCGCTTTAAAGGTGTCGGGGCGGTAGATCGCTTCGAGCTGGCGGCGGCGTGCCTCGCGCCAGACCTCAGAGGCGTAGACTTTGCCCGACATCGGCAGCTCTTCGGTGATCTCGATATCGCCTTCATATCCCGGCCAACGGATTTCGCGCTGGGTCTCTTTGTAGTCATTGTCCGCATCGAGAAAGGTCACGATAGAGGCGTGCGGCGGTTTAAAATAGGATCGCTCAGTGGAAAATCCCCACGAATTTCGCGGGCTGATGTGATCGACGATCAGCGCATCATGAGAGGGCCGGTCGATCACCACGCCGTATGTGCGGCCATCATGGCGCGGCGTGGCGCGACCTGCAGCCGCGATCTCGGCCAGGACATCACGCAGGGTGGTGCTGGTCTCAGACAGCGCCTTGTTGAAGGTCAGGCCGTTCAGATCACAGAATTCATGCCACTCCTGCAAAAGCTCCAGATCAAGCTGGGCGTCAGATCGCGGCTCAGGCAGGGCCGGGTCTTGCAACACATGGCGATAGAGGCTTGCGGGGTTTTCGGTGGCGCGGGTGATCCATGTGCCAGTGGCGCTGTCCCAATCGGGGCAAATCCGGCTCACAAGGCAGTTGAAATCGTCCAGCGCGCCCGAGAGTTGATGCGTCGCCTTGATCCGCAATGCCACGAGCGCCAGCGGGCGCGGGAAGGCCATCGGATATTCCGGGCGCAGGGTCTGCAGCGCGGCCCAGGTGGTGCGCTGTTGGACCTTTGAGCTGGTGTTCTCATCCGTCAGCATCGTGCACCGCACCTGCCAGCGGGCGCGGGACGGAAAAGACCAGGTGTGTTGGCGATAGAAGCCTTCGGTCTTTTTGGCCTTCACAACAAGCTCCTCGACCAACTGCCATTCGGTCGCCTCGACCAAACGCTGTTCAATGCGGATTTTGACGCTTTGATCGTGCTTGTCGCCGTCGTCGTCGTAGCGCACGAGACCGGCAGGCCATGCGAAGATGATAGAGGCTCCCGAGGCGTCCGCGCCGGTTGTGCGCACCACCGGCGTCTCAACGCCCGGCGCGTCATCACCGCTGCTTAATCCATCGCCAAACCCCGGCCACAGCCCGAGATCCAAAGTTGGCCAATCCTCCTCGCTCTCAATCTGGATGATCTCACCTGCATCGTCGCGGGGGCGCGGCTTTGTCAATTCCACACCGACCTGCTCCTCGACCACCTGTTGCGGATAGAGGCTGACGGGCAGCTCGCCCTCGATGCCGTAGCGGACCTCTGTGTCGACCTCGTCATATTCAGACAGGCTGGTCTCGCCGATGCGCATGTCCTCAATTGCAATCTGACCTTCGCCGATCACAAAGAGTACGCGGATGTATTGATCATCGCCGACGATCTCGGTGTAGGGAAGTGCTGCGTAGGGTGGGGCGACGCGCATTTTGCCCAGGACAATGGGCACCGCACCATTTGGCACAGCGCGGTTTTTGAGCCCCGAAATCGAATAGGTGTTGCGCGTCTCATCATCAGACGCCGAAGGCGGCGGGATCAGGGCGTTGATCAAGAGGTTGCCAAGCAGTGTGACGCCCACGCCGATCAGGCCAGATGCAACGGCAAACCCCACTGTCCCGGCGGTGAACCCGAGACCTGCCGCCCAAAATTGACCAAGGGCGACGGCGGCCACGGACACCACGATTGACAAGATCGAGCGCAGCGCGTTCTTGCCGGGGACAATGCGGATCACGACTTGCACGCCCGGATGCGGACGAATGCGCAGCCAGTGCTCAAACGGAACCACGTCAATGCCCTTGGGTGTCACCAAGGCCACGCGAACAAGCATCAGCTCGTGGGCTGTGGCCCCCGGCAGCGCCATCCGCACGATCTCATCCACTGTCAACCCATAGGGCACGTCGAGCTTGATCCGCTCGGCGTCAGAGTTCCAATTCGGAGCCGCAAGGACCGGGATATGGGAGAGGGGGCGGCTCATCTCGACGCCTCCGAGATGATTTGAACAGGGCGTTCAACGCGGTGTTTAACGGCCTGATCACCCGCCATATTTTGGTGCCGCCAATGGCCTTCAAAACGGTGGCTCCAGGTGCCGCGATCATAGCGCTCGATCTTGCTTTGATCCTCGCCAAACATGTGGATCATGACGCCGTGACGCACAACGATCCCAACATGAGAAGAAAAGCGGCCGAGTTTGAAAACGGCAATGTCAAAGGCGATGGCCGGACCACTGACCGGCAGCCAAAGCGGGCTGGACTTTTCGCCTTCGATGATCGCGGAGACCTCGCCACATTCATCCGGGGAGCTGTAGCTGAGATAGTCCGGCAGGGTGATGCCCAACTCCTCTTGATAGAGGATGCAGGCCAGACCCCAACAATCCGCGCCCGCGCGGCTGCGACCGTGGTCCTGTTGCGGGATGCCCACGAATTTGTTTGACCAGCTCATGTGCCCAAACCTTCTATGGGCAAGGCCGTTGCTCTGATAAAAGAATTCTGGACGATTCTTTTCAGACGGAGACAGATTGTTATGGAAATTGAACCACTCGAGTCAGGTGCGATCCTTCCCATTGAAGAGATCGACGACGAAAGCGAGACACGAGTTTTCTTAGTGTCATACTTCATCTCTTGCACCCTCTTAGGCCCCGAGCAGCAAGAGTATGTAAATCAAATCGAAGTTGGCGTTCCGGTCCGCTCGGAGGACCATAACGCGTCATACCGGGAGATTGAGGATGCTGGTGCTCTAGCGCTTCCAGCCTTTTTTCGAGATCTTGCAGACGCGATTGAACAGGATCTTGCGCGGGTAGATCGCAAGCGTGCAATCCGCAAAGCCGCGTCACCCGATTGATTAGGTTTTTCATCGCTTCACTCCTCATTGATGCAGCCCCGGAAACTTGGTGCGGGTCATGCGACCCGGTGGATAATATTCAAGCTCGATCTCTTGGCGTGACAGGGTCAGGCCGACCTCGGTGTCGGTGATATTTGCGACGGTCAGGTTGAGGTCGAGCACCTCGTCCTCAATCACGTCCGGCGTGGACGCCATGACCATGCCAATATGGATCGTGGCGAGATCGACAAACGAGAGCAGCAGCTCGGCGTAAGCCGCGTCTAGCACGTCCAACACGAGCTTTGCCTCGCCCGGATCGTCCTGGCTATCCGATGGCAGGATGGCCGAGGCCACCACCCACAGGAACGGCTCGGTGGCGGGGTCTGCCCCGCGCCACGTCGAGCGGGTGCCTCTGATCTGCGCCGTTTCCGTAACCTCAATCAGATCGGCGTTGTCGGTCGACAGCCGGATCGGTGCGGCCAAATCAGGGTGGGTGATCTCAAACAGCAGCACTTGGATTTGATCGGTCGAAACCGCATCCATCGCTGTGCGCGCATTCAGTGAAATCCGTCTCATGGGTACACCACCACATTGAATGTTTTGCGGAATTGGACCTGCCCGACGATGCTCTCAACCGGCACTTGATCGCCAAAGGAACAGAGCCACCGGGCTGACAGAAGCAGTGGCACGCCCTCGCTGGTCAAAAGCGGCTGCCCGTCAGAGGTCAGCATCGGCCAGCCGTCTGTGGTTGGGTCTGGCATGTAAAACAGACGGGTGCCCGCCGCGCAGTCAAAGCGGTAGAAATTGTCGAAAATCGCCTTTTCATCACGGGTCAGTACCACCGACAGGCTCACATTCGTGGACCATGCGGAGAAGCGCGCGCCGTAGCCGGTCGGGCCAGTATCTGCTTGACGCTTCTTGCGCGCATCCTGCGGCTGCGACTGCCACGTGTTGCGCTCAGGGTTTGGGAGAGTGTCGGGCCAAGTCAGGGTCATCCGCGTCCGATCCCCTTTTGACGCGCCCCATACAGGGTCTTCATTTGCCGTTTGGCGGCACCGCCCGACATGCCTGTCGCCACGGCATCAGACAGCACCAGTTTGTGCTGCCGCTGCCCGCGTGGACCGGTGGTCTCTTCGACCTCCATGTTGAGCGGCACGGAGCTGTTGTTGACCGGCATGATTTGGACGACTGTGCCGTTGCCAGCCGAGTTGTCGGAGCTGCCAGAATTCAGAAATGGATAGGCGCGCGCCGAGCTGACATAGCCACCCGACGCATAGCCGCGCATCGTACCGCGCCGGATGGCTTCAAGATTGCCCACACCGATGCGCGCAGTTGCGGCGGCATCAAAGACAAACTCTTTCTGGTGAACGAGGCCCGCAACTTTCTTCGGATCAGACCCCCCGGTGTCCCCGCCTGTTGCAAAACCCGGAATGCCAATCGCGCCGAGCAATGGACCAATGAGACCGCTCAGAAGATCGCCGCCGCCTGTGCCAGAGCCGATCTGGGACAAGGCCTGGCCGAAGAGGTCAAACCCGCCGCCAAGCGTCCCGAGGCCCTGCGTTGCTACATCTGTGGTCGTGGCGAATTTGGTCATCGCGGCCTCGGCCGCACCGAGGCGACCGGACCAGTTGTCCGCACCCATTGGGTTCGCGGCCGACCAGCCTGCAGGGCGCTCGAATCCAACGAACGCGCTGGTGGCCTCCTGAACATTCGTCGAGGCCATCAACTTCTTGAGCACACCGTTCTCAGAGGTGAGCAGTTCCTCCCAAACATGCTCAAGCTGTGCCTGCACATTGCCAAGACCGGCTGTGCCACCCACGGCGTTGAGAAGGCTTTGACCGCGCCCAGCATGATGCTGGAACAGGCCGAATGATGTACCGCCGTCACCAACGGCGGCAGGATTGAAGGCACTTTCGGCAGAGATATTGCCCATGATACCCGCGATCTGGTGTGACTTTAGTCCCTTGCCGGAAAAAAACGCCGCGATCTGCGATTGAATATCAGAGGACCCCGGCAAGCCATTGATGTTGGCAGCACTGCCCAGACCACCCAAGCCGCCCATGGTGCTGATCGTCACATTCGCCGCCGTCACCTGCATCGTCGCCACCGACTGCGCCGCAGCTTTTGCCGCCGCTGCCGCTGGATCAATCGCGGGCACTTTGCCCATCAGACGATCAAATATGCCACCCAGCCCGCCGACATCGTCCATCGTGGCGTAATCTGTGCCCAAAATCGCGTTTTTGAGCGGGTTCTTGATCGCGAGATCCGTGAAGAGGGATTTGATGTCCTCTGCGATACTCTCCAAGGCCCCAGAGATGTCGCCATCCAAAAGCGCGTCAAGGATGCCGTCGATGGCATCCTCTGCCGAGCTTTGCACATCGCCCCATGCATCAGCTTGACGCTGGACCTCTGCGGCAAGGTCACTCTCGGCCAATGCACCTTCGCGGATTCTGGCGGCAAGCTTACCCTCGACGTCGATACCCTTTTGGCGGATATCCAATTCTGCCTCATAGAGTGCCAAAACGCGCCGCTTTGTGGCTTCTGATTGCCCGATCAGGCTTTGCTCCAGTTGGAGCTTTGCAATGGATTTGGTCTGTGCCTGAAGGATCGACTGTGCAGATGACAGGGTGCCAAACGGATCGATACCCTTCATCCCCTTGGTGATATCCCACTGCGCGAGTAAATTGGCCTTCGTCGCCTCGGAGACCTGCATCGTTGCCAAAGATTGTACATATTCCGCGCGGGCCGCTTCGATCTGGAGCCGTTTGACCTCAAGGCTGTCTTTCCCGTATTGCAGGATCGCAGCATTGATATCTGCCTGCGCGCGCAGGTCTGTGAGGGTTTTACCGGCCTCTTTTTCGGCCTTTTGGGTCTTGACCTCCTGTGCCGCTTCGCGCTGCTTTTTGAGCAACTCTTCAGCCTGTACGATCTGGTCTTCTGTTGCCCCGATTTCCTTGAGACGAATGGCCAGTGTTTGCCGTGCCTGCTCCGTGCGCAACCGTTCGACTTCGACGCTGTTTTCACCATAGGAGATGATCGACTGAGACAGCGTCAGCTCATCCGACAATCCAGTCAGCGTGGCGGTGATTGACTTTTCGCGCTCTGCGGCGCGCAACTTAACCTCAGCGACCTGAGCCTTTTCCAATTCTGCCAACGTATTCCGCTCACGGACACTATCCTCCTCCACGCCCAGCTCGCGCAGACGCAAGGTCACGGCCTCCTTGGCTTGACGGTTGCGCACCGCCTCGACCTCAGCGCTGTGTTCGCCAAACTGAAGGATCGTGGTAGCGAGTTCCGCTTGCTGCTGATAGCCGGAGACCATGGACGCGGTCTCTTTGTCCAGGCGTGCGGAAAGGGAAGAGCCATTGAACTGAGCCTCGACCTCAGCCGTTTTTTGCGCAACATCACCCAGAGCAAGCAGCATTTTCACCAGCTCGTCGTTCATGTCGGTGATAGGTGTGTCGCCCGCAAAGTCCGCAATGAGGGATTTGATTTCAGCGGTGACCTGTTCCACCTCACCCGCTTTTGCCAGCGACGTGATGTTTTCGCGGCGGGTGTCAAATTCTTCAAAAGAAGGCCCTCGACCTCCTGTCAGATCATTATAATTGCCGCGCGCAATTGAATTACCTGTCAGATAGTCCTCAGTCGTGAGACCGGGCATGGGAGCCGCGCCAAGCGAAATGGACTGGCTGAGTTTCTGCCAAAAACCGGGTTCAATGTTCTCCTGCAGCAACCCTTCGAGCGTATTGCGCAGGTTCTTCAGTTCGGCAGCCCGATCCAGATCGAGCAAAGTAGAGGTCAGGGTCCGCACATCTCCGGCCATCGAACCGAAGGTCAGAGACAGGTCCTGATCACGCAACAGTTTCAGGCGATCCGTGACGGACTGCAGCGATCCGTCGAGTTTGTCGAGGCGCTCATCTAAGGTGCCTGCCGAGTCCTCTGATGTAAGCAGCATGGAGATCAGCGGGGCCCCAACGGCCACAACGGCCCCCATAGCCGCACCCATGACGCCCATGCCGCCCAAAAGCTGCGGCATCTGTTGAGCAAACACAATGGAGGCCGCCGTGCCCATCTGCAGTTGCACTGCCGCATCTGCGACCTGATAGCTGGCGTTCTGGATGCCACCGCGCATCAACTTGCTGGATTTTGTCACACGGTCCTGCGCGCCGGTCAGCGCATTATACCCAGCCGTGGCTCGTGACCTGGCCGCAGCTGCGGTTTGGGCGGACAAGGCCCCCATCTTTTCGGCGGCGGCAATATCGCGCAGCTCTTGCTCATAGCGCGTGGTCGCCGCGAACAGCGGATCAAAGCGCGCGCGCACCTGATTGAGTTGCGCAGTCCACGCCGCCGTTTCACGCTGGGTGGCAATCAAATCAGCGGATTGGGACCTCAGCGCCTGTGACAGGCCTGTTGCACCAGCCTGAACTCGGCCGAGGGCTGTATCGGAGGCGACGAGCGCAGAGACAGCATGCCTAAACCCGGTTTCAACACCATTTGAATGGGTGGTTAATTGTTTGAAACCCGACGCCGTCTTGATCGCCGCATCCATGACGGCATCAAGACCGGATACGGTCTTCTGGGCCATGCCAACGATGGAGGACCCATCGGCATCGACAACCAGTTTTGCGCGCATTTCCGTCATGTTTCACCAAGTACCTTGAGCGCTGCCTGCTCTATGATTGCAATTCCGGCCTGCATGTCCTGATTTGGGGTGATCCCCATCCAGCGCGCCGTCACATCGATCTCGCCGTAGTCAAACCCCAAAAGGAGCACTTTGCCGCTCGGACCGACCGCGACCCGCCATTTGCCAACAGTGGCCAAAGCCAGCCGGATCAGGTCTTGCTCTGAGGATGGAAGGCGCAGATCGCGGGTCTCCGCGCCCATCATCTCTTTGGCCTGTGCTTCGGCATCGACGCGGCTCATGCCACCTTCAGCCATCAGGTCTTCGATCAAATCGTCTGAGATGGCCGCGCCGCCGTAGATGGCGCGCGCGACCGCTGTCAGTTTTTTTCACGCAACCCCAGCAAGGCTTCGGAAAAGGCACGATCCACGGCTTCACGGATGGGGCTTTGGCGCAACAGACGGGCGCGGGTCTCTTCCGAGAATGGCAACTCGCCACCAGATGCGGTTTCGATGCCGCTCCACCCAATCCAATAGTCAGACAGACGGTCACGCACGGTGTTGATCAGGCTCGGGAATGTGCCATCTTCGGGGCGCTTGTAGAGGTCGAGTTCGTCTTCAGGCAGGCGAAACACGCCCGTAAACTCGCGGATATCCTCGCCACCGGCGCTCGGATATTTGACCTTTACAGGCCATTCAAAGGTGTAATTCGGATCAAAAACGAACATGCTTATTTTCCCTCTGTGTCTTCAAACAGGCTGCTCATTGCAGCATTGATCGCATCAATGATCTCGCTGGCGGTTTGCCAACCAAGCCGAAGTCCGAACCCAGCCACCATCGTGACGCCAAGAATTTGCCACCACGTCATAGCTCGGCTCCTCAGCTGAAGCGGATTTCGATTTCGTCGTCAGACGCGGCGGTGGGCAGGAAGCGCAGATCAAGACTCAGGCCAAGGTCACCGTTGATATCCTGCTCGCTCGGGGCTTTGATCTGCACCTTGGGTGCGGTGACCGTGATGATTTGGCCTGCGGTTTTGCCAAGCGTGAAAATCAGCGGCTCAGTCACCACATCCTTGACCATGCTGAGCAGGTCTTTGGTGGCCAAATCCGGGTGCTTCACGGTCATAGACCCTGTGAACATGCGCGGGCTCAATTTGGTGCCAACGCAGTTCATATATTCGTTGACTTTGGGCGTGCGCCCATCGGTAAAACTGAAGCTCGTCACGCAGAGCTTGGTGCCGCCCAGCGTAAAGGCAAACATGTTCTCCGGCGTACATTCGAGACCACGCGGCCAGCCGGAGAAATCATGCGCCTCAGAGACAAAGGCAACGGGAGCCTGATATTGGCCTTGGCGCGTGAAGCTGAAATAAGCCCGCTTGTTGACCTCGGCCGTGAAGCCAAAGGAGCCGCGCACGCCCACCACGGTCTGCATATGCACCCCGTTGCGCAGCTGTTGTGTGCATGACGGGATCTCGGTCCCGACAGGCAACGGCGTAAAGACTGTATCCCCAACGTCATCTGCCATCTCCATGGCCGATGATTGGAGCAGATGCGCATAGGCTGGTACGGTGCTGACGGGGCCGGGCGCGGCTTCGACCTGATAGGTGGCCCCCGCGCGAATGTTGCTCAGGTCTTCAACCTGTGCGCCCTCTTGGCCGGTCAAAAAGTCCTGCTCTGTATAGTCCGCATCAAGCAGATTGAAGGTCACCTCACGAGCGAGGATCGCATTGGCTGCGGTTGTGGCCTCAGCCGTGCCAGAGGTGGTTTCCAACACTTCGCGGATCAGCCGCTGTTTCCAGGTTGCCATAGTCTAACTCCTCAAGTGATCTGGATGCGCCGATCAAAGCGCAATGTGTAATCGTCCTGCCAAAAGAGACCGCCGTGGGTGTCGATACCGCTTTGGAGTGCGCCCTTGGCAAAGCGGAAAGCATTGCCTCCGACCTCTGGCACAAAGCGGCACAGCGACAGCAGCACCGCTTCACGCAGGGGGGCGAGACTGGTCGAGGCGCGCGCGCCGCTGGTGTCAGCGATGTCGCGCACGGCCATGATCACGCCGATCCGGGCTGTCACGGCCTGCTCGACCATGTCCTCTGACATGTAGCGGTTGTCGCCCGCTTGCTCGCCTAACAGGATGACGAAGGCAGACGGGTATTGCAGCGCGCGCGCACTGACGCGCCCGAGATCGGCGGAAAGGCCGATGGTCTTAAACGCGCCGATTTCGGCGAGCCGGTCTTTGACGATGGCCGGGTCAAGCTGCAGCATCAGTGAACCTCGCCTTCGAGCAGGTCCGTGAAATACAGAACCGACAGACCTTCGATGTCTGCGGCTTCGTCCTCACTGACGCCAAGATAAGGGCGTGCCGGGATCGTGACGGACCCAACCATGACGCTTTCGCCATTTGCCAATGTGAAAGACAGAGCGCCGCCTGATTTCGCCCGGATCGTCGCGCCTGCCTGATGCACCCCAGCATAGATCATGTTCGATCCGACCACGGCTTGACCTGGCGAGGCCTCTTCTGTGATAGATCGCATCAACTGACCGCTGTCATGCAGGGTCGTGCCCTGTTCAAGCTGAGCGCGCAGGCTCTTCGGCCAAGGCGTCCCTTCGGGTGTGACGTTGGTCTGGCCAATCCGCTCGACAGCTCCGTTGACCAACACGGACCCGATTTCCTCCATCAGGGGCGTGAGATCACGGGCACCGGCTACGGCGCGCGCCAAGGCTGCGCGGGGGGCGACATCGTCAAGCCGGAGGGTAAAGGTCACGCCAGCCATCTCAGAACCCCTTCAAACTGTCGCGGGTGAACTGACGGGCAGGGCCGTCGGTCATGGCCACACCGGGAGAGGTGAGCTCGGTGTCACCATCGCCATCGTCGCCAATAGAGGTGTCGCCTTTGGCAATGCTTTTCAGGGTCGATATCGCATCCTTGCGCAGGGTGCCGTAAACCTCGGCATCGTGACCAAGGTTGACGTAAAGCCGGTGCATCGCGAGATCGCGGCAGATCACCGTCAGGATGTGCGGCGGATCGGCCAAGGGCAGGGTGACGGCTTTGGCGATATAGCTGTTGATCTCCGCCGTCGCGTCGTCCAGCGCCTGCGTCAGACGATCATCAGACGGCGTATCTGCCCCCTCAAAATCGGTGAGCAGAGCGAGATCCCCGGACGGGATCACGGCCTTGAGCTGGGCGACGGTGGCGTAGGTCATGATCAGTCAGCCAGCTTTGCGACAGTGAAATGCGGATCGGCTTCGAGCTGAGCAATCTGAAACGCGGTCAAGTCCGCTTCAGGCACGATGGTCTCACCATGCGGCCAGCGGCGACCACAGCGGCGGCGACCGTCCTGGCGATGACAGAGCACGATGAGGTGAGGCTCTGCCGGAATGGTTTCATCATCGGATTTTGCCTCTTTGTCGGCTTGGTCGTCATTGATGCCTGCGTCGGCCACCTTGTCGGTTTCCTTTACGGCATCCGTATCGCTGGCCTTGGCCTGTTCATTGGCGTTGCCTGCATCGGTTGGCGCATCGGTGGTCACTTTCGTGGCGTCCTCGCCTGTCGCTGCGACCTTTACGGCATCAGCAGTTTTGATGTCTGCAGCGTCTTTGGAGGCTGCGGCTTCGGGTTTGATGATGCTTGTGGTCTTGCGGGCCATTTCTGGTCTCCTGTTAGTTTCCATCAGTTCACAAAAGGGGCCGGACCTACCGGCCCCTTGAAAAACTGATCGCCTCTCGGGCTAGATCAGAGGGTCAGGCGACCCTCGACATGCAGCTCAGCCGTATTGCGCCAGGTGTTGGTAGCGCCGGCGTCATCACGCTCGTTGAGCAAAATGTTGCGTGCAGCCCCTTCGTTGGAGGCGGAGACGACAAGCAACTTGGGCTTCAGGTTCAGCTTGCGGCCACGATGTCCGGTTGCGCCAATCATCGCGGCACGCGCAGCCGCATAGTTCTCTGGCGTCAGCGGCTGACGTGAGGCATAGATCAACTGCCATGCGCCAAAGCCGGCAGCAGCGCGCCGTTTTGCCCCCCACAGGAATTCGTCGCGTTCAAATACGTTGTCATCTGTGAGAGAGGTTTTTGCGGTGATTTTTGCGGCTTCGCGATTTTGGAAGATGACCGGCTTGATGACGCGTGTGTCATCGATCAAATACCAGGCTGCGCCGGCACCGCCTTGGAAGTTGGAAACCGACTGCTCATTGCCATCTTTGTCCAGCACCGGGTGATCGGTGTCGAAAAACATCTGGCCGTCGTAATGTTCAGTGGTGAAGCCTTTTTCGAGCATCTCCCAGACCAGATCATCAGGCAATTCAGCGGCCGTTTGGCCCATGTCACTGATGATGGGAGCATAAATGCCGACCTGATCGTCGGAGATGTCATCAACCTGGACAGCAACCGTTTTCTCGAACTTGCGGTTGCGGATGACAAAGCCGTCAGTCTCCAGGCGTTCGATGAAGCGCTCGCCAACCCATTCGCGCATCGGCCCAAGCTCAGAGAGTTTCGGGTAGGCCTGATTGCGTGTGGTTGATCTGACCGTCATAGCGATACGGCCATAGGTGGTTTCAACACCCGTCAAACGCTCATTGAACGCCGTGGTGAAGGCGATATTCAGAGCCGCAAGTGCGGCGTGTGTGATATCCATTTTGCGGACCCCTTTAGAGAATTTCGACCACGACGCCTGCGATCAGGACGTCAAGGCATTTTCCGGCGACCAACGTGCCGACGGCGCCGACGGTGTTGTCGTCAACGACATAGACGTCGGTGCCAATGTGAGTGCGATCAACGCTGCCATCGTTCGCGACCACGAAGGGACCGCGCTCGATGGGAACAGAGGCATCGCCTGCAACCCCATCAGAATTGTCGACACCTTCGGTCGCGACACCACGCATGACCGTCCCAGCCGGAATGGCCGGGATGGCATTGCCGGACGCATCAAGCGCAACCATAGACCCGTTATAGATAATGGTGGCTGCGGCCACGGGGTCTTGAAAGAGCAGACCATGACCGACGCGGGTGCGAGGGGTGTTTTTTGCCAGAGCCGTCATCTCAGACCTCCTTCACAGTGGCATTGCGGGTTTTGAGGAATGCGTCCTCGCTGATGCCCATAACCGAGGCGACCTGACGCTCGGTCTCATCAAGCGCGTCGGTCTTGACGGGCGGGTTTTTGCCAGCGAGTTTACGACCGCCTTTGAGGTCGATGACGGCGGGAGCCGATGCGGCCCATGCCTCAAATTCACCGAGGTCCTTCGATGCCAGCTGAGTGGCCCAGTCTTCCATGGCGGGTGTCAGCTTGCCTGCTTCACGGGCGCGCTCCAATGCAGCCTCGGCCTTGTCGCCAGAGACCTCTTTTTGAAGCGAGGCAAACTGGGTTTGCAGATCGGTAAACTGGCTCAGTGGCACATACTTGGCCGGGTCGGCTGAGGGGACCTTCAAGCGGGCGCAGACCTGTGTCACGGCATCATCGCCGGAGACACCGGCAGCTTTCGCGATAGAGGCCATCTGGGTTTCGGTCCCAACGAGCGCCTCAATGCGCGCGGTGAGTTTATCGGGCTCCTTAGCCGACAGGCCAAGCAGGCCCGCGATCTCTTCGATCGGGTCCATGTGTTCATCCTTTGATGCGATTTGACGAATTTCGGGAAGGGCTGGATTGTTGACGAGACCAGCGCCCTCGATCAGAACGACAGACCCATTCGAGCGCAGCGTTTTGAATACGGGAGAAATGAAGCGGTAGCTTTTGTCTTCGATGGCGCGGCGACCCTCGGAGGTCCACTCGACAGACGCCATCACCCGATCACCATCCACATGCATTGCCGTGATCCACCCGGCGGCGCGACTGTTCGCGGTGCCTTGGGCCGACAGAGAGCGGTGATCGAAGTCAATGGGCAGCACGCCACCAGCCGCCATTTCAAAGCTCGCAGAAATGACAGCCTCGGCTTGATCCGGGACCAGATGCAAACCAGCTGCATTGCGAATGTCCGCCGGAGCAAAGCGCAATGCACCAAGGTGCATGATCTCGATTTGATCAGGCACCCCTCCGGGTAGCGGCGCAAGAGCGCAGATATGTCGAGTTGTTTTGGTCATGGGCAAGCAATGCCATGACCGTCGCCTCAAAGGGCCGGGGATGCAGTTTTGGGGATACTTGCCCTCTGTCGCGCAATCGCAACCGGGGCTATGCCATCTGATAGTGTTTAAAAATCCCGCAGAGCGTTTAAAAATGCCTTTAAGCAGGTTTTAGCAGCAAGTGTCCGCCCCGCGCCTCAGATGGCCTGTGCGGGAAATTTATCGGCCTCGGCACTCAAGAGGTCTACCATGGCCCGAGCATGATCAAGACTGGCCTCTAAGCCTGCAACATCCGATGACATAGCACGCAGCTCTTCCAAGCGCTTCGTCCAGGCGGCCAAGTCGAGAAAGTCAGGATCTGGAAGCAGCGCGAGTTTCATGTCGAAAGCCTTTCGATCAGATCGGCGTATTTGGCAAAGAACTGTTTGAGCCGGTCTGTTAGGCTATAATGATAGTGGATCGCGCCGCGGCGCTCAAGGAAAAGCCCGAGAGCATGTTGGATGATATAAGCGCGGTCACTTTCTGACAACGCTTTCAGGTCGCTTTCGACGATGGGTTTGGCTCGGATTGCAAATTCCCGAAACTGTGGCCCCAGAATTTGAGAGCCGGGTTTTGCGCGCCAGATCGCCCCACCCGGAGAGATTGCGGTCACCGACAGGACGCGGGGGTGGCCGAGCGTCTGAATGTCAGAATAGGACAGCGGTGAGTCTGTGAGATGGCTGTGCAGCAACGTGATGCGATCCGCCTGAAAACTGCCACTGCCCTCAAGCAGGGCCGCATCCACCGATACCGCACCTGGCCGATCCGGTGGCGCGTCAAACAGGATAGAGCTTTGCTCGTCTGCATCGGAGACGACAAGCGTCTCCCGGCCAATCCCCATTTGGCGAAGCCGCAACCCTTGCAAAATGCCGCGCTCGTAAGCCTGTCTCTCGTCATTAAGATCCGGCATGACTTCAGAAACGCGCTCTTTGATGTCAAGCCAAGCTGCACCCGGATTGGCATCAAAGCCGGGATGAACGCCCCGTGGCACGTCGAACACTTCGCCGGTGCGTTTATTGGTCCACGGTTGTTCGTCAAGATCAATGGAGGGCGACACCTGCCGATTGTGCCGTTTCATCCAGCCTTCGGTGCGTTGCACAACATGGCAGCCGCAAAAATACCCATTCGGTGGATAAATCCGCTGCCAGATCGGATCATCGACACGCCATATTTTGTCGTGGAACCGCTCGTGGTCATGGCGCTTACTGGGGCGTTCAACCTGAATATACTGCAGATAAGGGAACGCCTTCTTGGTGCGCTGGATGCGCGCCCAGTGACCAGCAGCATGTGCCGTGCGCATATTGGTGTCATAGATCGTCCGCAGACGCCGAACCGATCCCAGCTGCACGTCTTGCAGCTCGCCGGTCAAAGGGTCTGTCATGACAGATTTGCCCCACCATCCGGCTTTTTGGAGGGCGGGCTCAAGGTTGGCTTGGAACTGGGCGGGTGTGCGGCCTTCGCTGAGTGCTTGATCAAGCTCCCCGCGAATGAGTGCCAAGACGTCATCGCGCATGCCTTTGGCGACGACAAAATTGCGCGCATGCTCTTCACGCCAGAGATCGAGATGGCTGAAACGCTGCAGCTGCGGCGCAAACCCCTTGGAGCGGAAATATTCAATGGCCTCGCGATGCGGCAATGGCTCCAAGGTGATCATGCGTCACTCACCTCGGCCCCAACCTCCCCCGCCAGTCGGGCTGCAAAGGTGGTCTGGCTGAGATGCTCGCGCAGGGCTGCTGACCCGCTGCCTTCCGTGAAGACGTCAAGAATGTCGCGCACCTGATCAAAGTCAGTTGCACTTCCCAAGATGTCGAGCAGTTCAGCCAACTCGCCTTCGGCGACCTTCTGAAGCTCGCCATCAGACATCAGCTCTTCGATCAGCGCATCAATGCTGTCTTTGGGCGCAGCCTCAGACAGCGTGGAGGCCGCTTGTTGGTCCAAATTCGGCGGTACTGTTGCTTCGGGTTTGGCCGGCGCTGGTGCCATCAGGACTTCTTCGCCGTCTTCAGGCTCACGCAGGTTGAAGGCCTTACGCACATCTGACGTCGCGATCCGCAGTCCCAGGCGTGGTCCCTTATCCAGCAGTCGCAGCAAGAGATCAGGATCAGCGCGTTCGGGGGTCACAAAACTGATGACCGGCATAGCCACGTTGTGGCGGGGGTCAAAGTTCAGCCGAACAATAGGCCCGGCCAGATCGCGCTGAAGCGTTGCTGCGAGTTGCTCTGCATCGGCGTCGCGAATATCGGAGCGGACTTCCTCGTGGATTTTGCCAACGGCATGGCCGCCGGAGATTGCGTCCGTTGTGGCAACCTGACCAAGCACGCCTTTGGAGAGCTGCTCGTCCCAATAGCGCGCATTGCCCTCATAGAGCTTGTCCGCGCCGGTCGCAGCCGCAGAGACAATATCAACCTCCATGGATTTCGGGATGATCGCAGCCATATCTGCGCCGATCTGACGTACGGCTCTAAGAAGCGTCTGACGGTCCTCGGGCGTGGCAGTGGTGTCATACTTACCAAGCCGGAGCGGGTGGCCATAGGCCTCACAGAAAATGGCCCAGTCTTTCAAAGTGTAGTTCTTGAAAATGTAGCCCCAAGCCGCAAGCCGCGCGAGACCGCCTCGGATCGGCAAGCCGCTCTTCACCTTGGCCATATGGATGACATAGCTGTCAGGTCGCAAAGGCTGCGGTCCGGCATTATCGCGCAAATAGATGTGCTTGCCGTTTTCTTGATCAAACTCGAACCAGCGCGGATCCACCAGCTCAAGCGAGGAGACTTTGAGGTTGCGTCCTTCACGTTCCCAACCAATCTCGCTGACGGAATAGCTTTTCCCAAGCGCATCCATCACGTCAATCAGCGCGGTTTTGACAGGCGCGGCAGAGAGTGTTTGACGGACCATGTCCGCCGCTTCATTGGCGGCGTCGCTGTCGTCTCCGGGATCGACCTGACTGGCCAGCGAGCGAATGGCGCGCTTTCGCACGCCGAGCACGGCCGCGTAGTGCAGGTCCTTCTCTTCCATTTGCTCCGCGAGTTCGAGATAGGAGGTGGCGTCGCCATTTTCCGCCTCACGCAAGATGGCGGCAAGGCGCAAAGGCGTCAGGCCATCTGCCGGGTGCCCAGATTGGATTTGTCGCACAGAGCCAAATGACGCGACTGCCTGACGCTCCAACAGTTCCGATTCCGGCACGCTTTGCAGCGGTCGGCCAAATTGATCAAGGATCGGCATCACCAAGCACCTCCAGCATTGCCCCAACGTGTGGAGCTTTTATCTTCGTCATCATCATCGTGATCTGGTTTAGCCCAACGGGATCGTGTGCCAGGGACACCTTGATAGGCGTATTCTGAGATTTCCTGACGGCTGGCAAAGAAAGCCAAAGCCCCGGCGATCGCACTGTCGCCGTGCCGATCCAAACCGTCAGATCCTTTGAACCGAAAATTTTGGGGCACCTTGATCACACCGTTCTCATAGGTGAGCGCCTGATGGTCTCTGAGAACATCTTCATGGCGCGCCAGCAAAATCGTCTGATCTCCGAACGCTTCGATGTAGGGTATCATCTCCCGCGCGTACCATTCGCGTGAAAAGGATACTTCGACAATCGTGGGGCCATATTTTTGGGCTGCTTTCTCCGCGAGATAAGCGCCGTTTCCCCCCTTGTCGAAAGCACCTTTCGAGAAGCGCGGTATACGATCACAGGCGTAGTATAGAATCTCGCGTTGCTGATCGAAGGGGATATTGCGCAGTTCGATCACCAGCTTCCAGCGATGGACCAGATCGACACCGTCTTGCGCGATGACGAAATCTGTCGCGTCCCCGGTGCGCGCAAAGTCACCGCCCAAGAAGTGGGGGCGTCCCTTGTCGAGCCGCGCCAGAGCGGGTTTCAGCTCTTTCTCGCACCAGTCCAGGGCAGCTTTTGTGCGCACCTCTTCCGACTGATCCCGGAAGTCATCGTCGCAAATCCATTTAGCAATCGGGACTTCGTCCGGTTTCGCCATGCACTTTTCGATCTGGACGCGCGTCAGCGCCGCTCCGGCCGTGTCCGCAGGCACCGCATCGAGCTCTTGCCGCATGGCTGCCTTGCGCACCCCGTAAGCGCCGCGAATGAGCGCCTCCCATGCGTCTTGGCCTTCCTGCGTCCACTCCCGCCCCTTCATGTAGCAGACGCGCTTATAAAGCCCGTTTTCAACGGCCTTTGAAAAGGGGATGTGATGGACGTTGAACGGTACCTTTCCGGCAAGGGCTTCCTGCACCAGTTCATTGAACGGGTTCAGATAGCCATTGTGCGTCGAGATTACCCGAACCTTGCCGCCCCAGATCAAAAGGGCGTTCACCGCGTCGATGACTTCGCGCACGTCCTGGTGAAACCCGGCCTCGTCAATGACCACGATCCCCTGAAGACCGCGAATGTTCGCAGGGTTGGAGGACAGGGCCTCAATACGAAAGCCGCTGGCAAACCGGATGCGGAAAGCGGTGATGTCCTTGGACGTTCCATCGGGGCGCTCATCCTGAAAGATGAACTCCTCGATCTGCGCCAGCTCCCCCGAGATCACCTTCGCGAAATGGGCAACATATCCGATGAATTCACGGCCTTTGTCCTTGGTGTCGCCGATGTAGAAGACATTGTCGCCACCAGCGGAGCGTGAGGCCGCCGCGATGAGCGTATCATTCAGAGCTTCGGCAAACGTGATCCCGGTACGACGCCCCTTTTCCGCGATCTTGAGATCGCTTTCGTCGTAAATCCATTCGAGCTGGTGATCCATAAGGATGCCGTCGGCGGTCGGGTCCAGATCATCCGGCAAGTCACCGCTTGAGAGAAACCCGTCAGGAACCTTTTCCGGGTCTCGTGAAAGAACAGGATTTTTCGGCGCGAGTGTTTCTTCGAGTATCACCTCTTCACCTGCTTCGGTTTTTTGCCAAGTAACTTGTTGCGCATGAACTCAACCCGATCTTCCGAAAGCCCAGCCTCGGCTCCAGCCCCGGCGAGCCTGTCATCGACCTCTTGGAGAGCCTGTTCACGTGCCTCTTTGGCAACCCGCTCACGCTCATCTGTGACAAGTTTCTCGCGCATGCCAGATGATTGCATGACGTCCTTGAGCATCTTCCCGATAAAGTGCAATTCCTGCGGGTTGATATCACCACCGTCCTTGATCATCTGCGCCTGCATCACCTTGAAGGCGAGTGTGGTCACCATTTGAAAAAGGACGTTGTGGCGCTTGGCCTCATCCGCGAGACCCTCGCTTTGCATCCACTCAACTGCCCATTCAGAGGCCTGTTCCTGAGCTTTCACAAAGGCTTCGTATCCTTGGCCAAAGCGATTGACCGTTGCCGGATGCAGGGTCTCACTTGATCCGTGCTCTGCCAGACGACGATTGAGCTCTTCGGTGAGTTCAACATACCCGGCAAAGCCGCGATCACGCAGCTCGTCTTGGAGCCACACGCGCAGCTCTGCGGGCAGCAGGTCTATTTTACGGGGAGGAGGCATATCAGCTCCTCGGCCGTGGGCGCTGGATCTCGGGGTGTGTTGTCACGCCACGTGCGATTTCCGCGCCTGACTGAGTGGCTTGCACGACAATGAAATCAGCGTTGTCATCGTAGATGATAAAGCCGTTTTCCCGCAACCAGGCCAATTCCGTCACCACTTGGCTGCGCGTGGAGCGCAAGCCGACACCCGCGAGGATATCGCCAAGGATCGAGGCATTCGACATATATTCGGCGCAAGCCTCAAGATGGCGCAGGATCGCAAGGCGGCGGTGTTTGCGCACAGTATCAACGTAGTCGCTCATCGTTTTCCTCCGTCGAGCAAATGGTCCTCATGCCGTGCAACAATCGTTTCGAGACGGCTCATAATTTTGCTGTTGCCTTCCATCACGGCAACCATGGCTTTCATCTCGCCTTGCATTTCCTTCAGGGAGAGGTGGAGTTCATGGAGGTCTTCGCGTGTCGGCTGCCCGCGCAAGGCCTGCTCGACACTGGCGACCCGCCCATCAAGCCGATCCATGCGCGCACTACCAACCTTGAACCGCTCTTCGATGGCTTGATCGCGCTTCTCCACGTCCTTGTCGCGCGTGCGCCACCAGGTGTAGAGGATATTGGCGATGCTCAATAATGTGAGCACCGCCGCCAGAATGGAGATGACATCCACAGTCATCAGCTGTCGCTCGCCGCCATTTTGGAAGACAGACCAGCGACGCTGTCGAAACCGAGCAATGGTGGCAAGGAACCAAGGGCCTCGCGCAGCTTTGCCTCGGCGATACTTGCCAACACGCCGTGGGCGGGGTCCAGTGCGGCAATGGCGTCGGGCACGCTGACAGCCGCATGTTTGATGGCTGACGTGATGGCAGCCTGCCGGTCTTCTCCGCGCGCGAGTGCAGCACGAATGCCCGACATCAAAGCAGAGTGAAGCGCCTCGCGATGGGTCGCTTCAATCTGGATGCCCCAGCGCGTTTTGGCGACGGCTGCGGCTTGGATCAGGAGCGTGCCAAGAATGGCCGAGATGATCTGCAACAAGGTCGGCAGAAACATCGTGATAACTTCAGAAAACAGGGCGTTCATAGGAACCTCTTTCAGGATGTGGGCGTGAGAATTGGGGCGGCATATTTGGCAACGATCCAGCCTTCTTGGCCGCCATAGAGAACACGGAGCCATTGGCGACGATCAAACATACCTGTGCGCAGCACGGGCACGATCATGCCATCTGGAATGGAGGCGATGATGTTGGGATTGAACGATGGCCAGCGGCGCATATTGAGTGTGCCGCCAAAGGTCTCGACTTGGACCATCTCATCTGACAGCTCAGAGCCTTTGTTTGCGGCTGCGTCTGCCGGATCGTCACGGCCAAGAATGTGGGCACGGACATGTTCGAGCGGGAAGAGGGGATTGGTGTCGACCTTGCGACCGGGGCTCACGTACCAGTGCGTGGTGATGTCAGTCAGAGTTTTGATGTCGCGGAAAAGCGCCTCCAGGAGCGATAAGAGTGCGGTGATTTGCTTCTCTGCATAGGGCATCCAGATGCCGTGGCCGTGGGGCTCTGTGGTCATCTCCACCAAGCCGTACAGGCTGAAATCGAATTTCTGCCCATACCAAGCCACACCTTGCCCACCGTCCTTGGTCATGCGGCCAGGATTGACAAGTTCGATGCCGATAGAGAACCCATTGCACCCATCGCGCCCGTGAAAACTGGAGCGGCCCGCATGATTTGCTTTTCGGTTGGTTGGGACCAGCTGGGTGATCGTGCCATCGGTTTCGATCACAAAATGGACACTGGCCTTGGCGACGTTTTCAGACGCTAGATAATCTGCCGAATTGAGCCTGCTCAGACGGCCCGCCGTATCATGAAGGACGACGATCTCCGGGGTGATAATGCCACCAGTGTAATAGGCCTTTTTGAACTCCAGCCCTTCAACCTTATGAGATTTAACGCGCATCTATGCCTCCAATTCGGAGGCGGAACGCACCCCCAATACAATTGGAGGTGCCATGTCAAAGGCCAGATTGGGCCGGGGATGCGGTTTTGGGGCTACTCGGACTGCGGATTTGGGAAAGGTAGGGAGAGCTGGTCATCATGACCGCTTTCACGCCGCATTTGGGTACGCAACTTGTGTATCCAAGCGGCTGTCACACCAAACTCGGTCGCGATGACATTGGCTGATCGCGTCGGTTTGGTCAATCCGGCGTCGAGAATAGCTGCGCGCAGTTCGGCAGCGCGATCTTGCGTCTTGCGAGCACGCAGACTTGGAATGTCGACGGCTGTGCCGCCAAAGCGTGCGCTCAACCATTCGACTACAGGCTGGCCGACTTCGGCGGCCAGATTAGATCCGGCGGCGCGTTTGGGGACATCACGTCTTTGGCCCCCGGCATTGGCCAACAGTTTCAAAACGGCAGGCTGCCCAAGATCAGCCTCCAGTTCGTCAATCCACGCATCGCGGTCTCCAAACGGCCAGTCAGATGAGGTCATCTTCAATCCTCCATGCTTTAGGTTTCTTGCGCTTTTTGCGTTCTGGACGTTGCAAAACAGTGGTCACGACAAGGCCTTCTTCGCCTTCTCGAACGATAAAATTCAGATCACCAATCGGCACATATGTTTGATCTGGGCGTCTGGCTTGAGCTACTTTCCGGGCGATCTCCGCACGCAGGCGTTCGATCTCGAAACCGCCAGCGCGCTCCAAGTATCGCAACACCGCATGATCGGAGACGCCCAGCTCGGTCATTTCGTCTGCACCCCATTGCGGCGGCACATGTCTTTGAGGGCACGGATCACCGCGTTGATCTGGTCTGCATCGCGCAGCGCATCGATGTCGATTGGCACCGACTGCCATTTGCCTTCAAACCGAGACCGCACAAAGGCGTTGAGACCGGCGCGGTCAGGGCGGTCCAAGACACCGGCATCCCCAAGGAGCTTCCAAAGCACATGGATAAGGCGCAGATCGGCACGGGGCGCAGGCTTGAACTTACCCTTTTTGCCGCCGTTAAAGCCCGCTTTAAATCCGCGCTCTTTGAGGTTTTCAACCACAGCTCGCAACTCGGCGTCAGACATGTCGGACAGAGAGGCCTTGCCGGTCACCACGAGCTGCAGATCATGGCGCGTGTCATCATCAATGCCAAGCTGCTTGCAGCCCGCAAAGATTTGGCGCTGGAGCGTGCGATCAGTCATCCCACTCCCCTTATGCTTTCGCCAGATCGATGGTGATCGCCCGCCAAGGCCCATCATATGTGTCGCGCTGATAGCAGCGCACATAGGTTTTGGACCCGACCACGCGCATGGCGTCCCGGATGGCTGTCATCGCCTGTTTCCAACGCGCATCTTCAATCTCAAGGCGCAACAGCATGAACACCTCAGAGCGATTGATCTGACCGGCTTTGTCGGTGTTGAACGCACGCGTGACGATGGCGCGGATTTCCGGGCGGCTCTCAGCCGACCATTCGTTGAGGCATTCATCGACCAGCTCTTTGGCGATCTGGAGCTGAGGCCCAAAGTCAATGTGGTCGGCAACCTGAATGAGCACCTTGAACAGGCCGTCATGCGACATGAAGGTTTTGTTGCCCTTAGATCCGCCTTTGGTACGTCCGTATTTCTCAGCCAAAAGGCCCTCAAGCGTGGAGAGGTCTTCAAAAGTATGGCCTTTGAACCGGGCCACTTGATCACTCAGGTCCGAGGCATAGCCGATGATTTTGCGCACGGTTTGATCTTCGAGCTTAGCTTCGGCCTTGATCATTTCCACAGGCACGAGACTGCCCTTGGCATCTGCCATGTAGGGCTTGCCGTTGATGACATCGATGCCGTCAGGCACGGTTTGAATATTGGTGTTCTGGTTCATTTCTTACGTCCATTTTGAGAGTGATTTTTTTGAGCATTCCGCGCGGCGTTCTGTAGTTTCGCAGCGGCCAGAACATAGGGTTTCAATTCCGGCTCCGCGTCGTCGTAACTCAGATTTCCCCAGCGACCATTGAGGCGAGGCAGAAGGGCGCGAGGGATCGGGGTCCAGTTCGAAGGCGCTGTATTGGTTTTGTCGCCATCAACGCACTTGAGACAGTGACCATCCGGCACGGGGCCATGCGCCTTCTCCCAAAGCCATTTGTGCTTTGCGATGTAGCGGCGTTCGGCGTCGGTCCATGGATTTCGCTCGGCCACACTGATCTCGACATAGCCTTCTCGGTTGATCCGCTCATGGCCGATTTCGTTTTGATTATGGGGGCGATGTCCCTTTTTAAACTGGCGCGCTTTGAAAGCGTCACTCACGGGCAGGCTTTTTCCCTTGTTCCAGGAATGCTGACCTTTTTCAAAGCACCCCGTGCGCCCTGTATTCCAGCCCTTACGCTTCATAAGAGCGCGCAGGTTTTCAAACGACACATCTTCACGCCGAAAGGTCGCACAGAACTCGGCATGCAGTTCCGTGCGCTTGGTCGTGGCCCGTTCCTTCAGCCAGGCAAGCTCGATCGCGCTATATGGAATGCATGCGCGTTTCATTCCGTCTTGCTCCCGATTTGGGGCCCGATTTGGGGAAGGTGTGGCAACACGGCCTCGCCGTGTTCTGCAAAGAGTTTGGCCGCTTTCAATCCGGTATTTGCGATGCTCAAAACCTGATCAGACAAGCCTACGATGGCATCAGCACGCTTCACCTCACGGGCGATTGCATCGGCGTCCAAATCCTCGTCGGCGAGGCGTTCGAGTTGCGCAAACAGATGGTTATTGAGGTCGTGGAGCTTGTTTTTCATGTCAGGTCTCCTGATGATACGGGATTGGCTTCATGCCGAGGCAAACAAGAGTGAGCGCCATGGCTTCGATTTCGTCGTTGGTGAGGCGCTCGATCCCACGGCTTCCGCGCGCATCAATCTTGCCGATGGCACGGGCAGCCAGATCGAGCATTTCGTCCTCAGAGAAAGGGGCATGTGTCTTTGGGGCGCTCATTTGTTGACGCCCTCCGGCCCGTCTTTGCGGTTGCGCGGGCACTTTCGGCAGGCATGAAACATGCGGGATTTGTGCGGTGAGGAGGGGTTCGGCTCTTTGCTTTCCAGACGCCATGCCAGGCACTGGTCGGCGGTGATGTCGCCAAGGGCAGGGCAGGTCACGCCGCGCATGAAAAAATCACGCACGTTCTTTTCGATCTTGTCCATGTCGCCGGTGTAGGTGTTGTTCAACACGAGGCTGATCACGGCGCTGGAGTAACCGATTTTCTTGGCGACTTTGTTCTGTGACGCTCCATCGGCGTCGCAGGCTGCGACCAGCACTGCCACCCAATCGGGCAGCTCTCCGCACCATGCGTCTTCGGCTTTTCTGAACCGCGCACTCATAGCTGTGCCCCCTCAACGTGAGCGACCTTGCCGTCATTGCCGTCAATAATGACCGCTTTGCGTTGTACTGTCGGTGGCAGAGGTCCTGTGTCTTTGATCAGCTGATACCGTGCTGGCCGCTGTTTGTTGGCTTTCTGGATGACGCGGAAGTAGTCCGCGCGGAGCAACTGTTGGCAGTAGGTGGTGACGACTTTCTGGGTGATTTCTGGGTGGGACGCCCCAAGCGCCAAATGGATATCAATCGGCGAAAAGGTCTTTAAGACACGCATGATCGTCCACATCGCGCCTTGCGGGGACTGGCGTTTCTCAGTCGCAGTTTGGCGGCGCTTTTCGCCATCATGGATCGAAAACAGAACTTGCCCATCACGCTTGCCGCATTCATGCAAAAGGCCAAGGCGCTTGAGCTTTGCGACAAAGTTCGTCCGGCAATAATCGGACACATCAACCGCGTCTTTGATCATGGCATGGGTCACTTCTGGGCAGGCTGACATGTAGTCCCACATCGCCTTTTCAGCGTCATTTTTTGGTTTAAAGCACATGCTGGTCATGGTTATGCAACCCTCCGAGCCGTCGGCGCTGAGTTGCGCAAAAATGGTGCATCACCCCATTTGTCGAGTGACATGGTGGAGAGGTTCATCATCTGGGCTTGCTGCGCCACATAGGCGAAATCCATCGCCATTTTGCGCACGACACCGTCGTTGCGGATACGAATGTGGTCGAGCAAATCTGGGGTGATGCCGATGCCGGGTGCGTAATGATCCGCGAGCATTTGCGCATCTTGCATGTCGGCGCGCTCGGCGCCGACCCAACGATAAATGCGGTTGTCGACCTGTTCCCACTGGCGCAGCTTTTGCGGCAGCTCTTCCATACCGACCAGAATGATGGGGATGCCCGTTTTGTCATGGATGTCGCGCACCCGCTCAATCATCGGGGAGGCGCGTTTCTTGATCAGATAGTCGGCTTCGTCCAGGATCAGCGGGCGATTGGCGCGCATCAGTTCCTTTTTGCACTGATAGGACCTTTCGGCGACGGTGCCTTTTGCCTCCACGCCCAGCTCGGACAGGATCGCAAAATACAGCATGCTGGCGGTCCAATCGGCCTCAATCGAAATGTGGATGGCATCCAGGCTGGCGCACACGCTGGCACAGGCAAAGCTCTTGCCCAACCCCGATGGCCCATGAAACACGCCCAAGCCCGGCAATCCAAACGTGCGGTCCATCAGTTCACTGGCCAGCAAGTTTAGGGCTGCGACGTTGCGCAGAGGCTTGATACTGTCACCTGTCGTCAATGCATGTGTCATTTTTTACGTTCCTTGCTTTTTGTCTCGATGCGGCTATCGGATGCCGCTCGCCCCGTATTGTTTGAACATCAGCAATTGGCCCTTGTATTCAGCGCTTTGCCTGTAGCTGTTGAGCCATTTTGCCTCTTCTTCGCCGATGGGTTGCCCGGCCTCTGAGCGTGCCAAAATGTCTTGAGCACGCCGAAAACGATCACCCGGTGTCGCAGCTTTTTCAGCGTCTTCGTTTGATGCGACCTTCGCGGGCAGGTTCAAAATCATCGCCTCACGTGCCGCGTCGACCGCCGGGTTTGCCGGCACCTCAATCTTGCGCGGTGGCTGCTGCATTTTTGTGGGGGTCTTTCCAAACATGGGCCTGACCACCTTGGCCGCAGGGCGATCCAATGCGGGTGTCGCTGCTTGATTCAAGGCCTCGCCCAAATCGGCGGGGCTGATGGGTGCATGCGCTTTGAGCAGTGCCTTTTCGGCGCTCTTGATGCGGGCGACGCGTTTGGCGGTTCGTTGTGCGCCAGACAGATCGAAGAAGCCGGTTTGTTGACGGCATTCTGCAAAGCCCAAATACGCGCCATCGGTGCCATAGATATGCACGCCGCTGTGCAGGTCCTCGGGATCAAACCGCGCCACAACGTCCCGGCTTGGATGTTCTGACATCCAGTCGCTGTGATAGTGGTTGCCTTGGAATTTCAGCTCGCCGTTGTTCTTGTTCAGCTTGCCCGCGTATTGCCCCATCATCCAAAGGCGGCGCTGTTCCTCAGAGGCCTTTTGAATGGGCGCTTTGACATAGCTTTCCTCAAAGGTCTGATCAAAGGAGCGCCCCATGGCCGTATCGGAGAGGCGGCCTTCGCGGGCATTGTGCTCTGCGACCCGTTCGGCCAAGACCTGCAAGAACGTCTCTGCGGGCACCGCGCGGCTGCCGTAGTTTTCTGGCTTTGCCGTGGGCTTGTTGCCGACATAGGCCCCTGCGAACCGAACATCTTTGGCGATGGAACTGGCAAAGTCGCGAAACCCGCGCTCAATCGGTTTGGCTTGGCCATGGGCGGGCGTCGCAAAGGTGACCTGAATGCCCAGCAAGGGCAAAACCCCAAGCGGCTCGTCGTCGCGGATTTTAAAGCGGAACCGATGTTTAGCGCCGCCTGTCATCCATTTGTTGGCAAATTCGTGGCCGTTATCAAACAGGCACCGGCGCGGGATGCCCCAATGTTCGATCATCTCGCCAAAGGCTGCCATGACCATCACTTTGTTCGGGTCATGATCAACCCGCCAAGACAGGATTTTGTTCGAATAGAGGTCTTGGAAACCGATGATCTGCGGGCGGTTTATGGTGCCGTCAGGCCATTCCACAAAGACGTCGATCTTATGGCAATCCGCGTTCACGGCTTCCAATGCATGCAAGCCGCTGCGGTCGCGGATTTGGGCGGGAAAACAGCGCATCAATCCCTTCAAACCTTCGCGGGCAAAGACCCTAGTAACGCGCGGGACCTCCTTCTCAATCCGCCGCGAGGCCGTGCGCTCAGGGACAATGGCCCAGCCCTTTGATTTTGCGACCTTCTTCGCATCTCTGTAGCAATCCTTGTACGTTGGCCCTTCCAGCCGCAGAAAAAGGCTCTTTAAAAACTCCATAAAGGGCCGCGTTTCTGCGCTTGTTGTCGTTTTGCGTTGGGCCAATCGGTGGCGCGGTGCCAAATAGGCCAAGCGGTCATCCACCGCGACGCCCTCAATCATGTCCAGCCAGTTGTAGATCGAGCGTGGCGACGCCTTGGTCGTTTGCGCGGCAATTGCGCCAATAGCAGCCACCTGCGTGGTGCCAATCGACACCAGCTCCTCGACCTTCTGGATGATGGTCAGGCGGCGCGCGGCCTCGTCCTTTGTTTTCTGCGGCAAGCCATCAAAGGCAGCCCAAGCTGCGCCGCGGTCTGGCTTGGCGTCAGGGGTCGTCTCAGAGCGCACCAAGAGCGCCTTGCGGGCCTCAAGCGGCAACACCGACCAATGATATTGCCAGCCGCCACCACGCCCAGCCTTGCGTTGCGCACAGCCTGGCTGCGCGCGCCAGGCACCCGCCAACAAGTTGATGCCTTGGCGGGTGCCGGGCAGGGTGGGCAGCTTTGCGGCTGCCAACTCATCGGCGGTCCACCAAATCTTTGAAGGCTCAAGGCGCGTCATGGGTCAGGCCCTCGCTCTCACAAAGGGCACGACGCCTGTGGGTTCGGCCTCTTTATTGGGCAGCAACTCGCGCAACACGTCGGCATGCTCGGCCACAAAGGCGCGGCGGGCGGCGAGGGGCGCGCGGGCAAAGGCATCGTTGAGCTTGCGCAGGCTTTGATCGGCAGCGCTGACATGCGCATCGCCGGGTTTGGCGTTGATCTGTTTACGCGCATCCGTGACGGATTTCGCCGTGCCTTGAGCCAGGCGTGCAACCACATTGCCGCGCTCAGAGGCTTCGCCGATCTTGGCAATCTCGGTCAGGTCTTTGAGCGTGACCGGCTTGGGTGCAGCGCGCAGCTGCGCGACTTCATTGGACGCCAACTTTGAGCCTGCGGTGATCAGGCGCCGGACATGGCGGTCTGTCAGGCCGAATTTCTCAGCGGTCGATGTGGCGAAGGACACGATGTCCGCCGCCAGTTTTCCAGTGTGCTGATTACCCTTAAAGGCATCAGCCTTCGTCTCAGGATGCAGCCGCTCATAGACCTCTTTACGGGTCGCCAAAAACACCGCCGTGTCCAGCGCGTTCATCTCAGCGCCCGCCAGGTTGTCGTCAATCTCCATGAGCAAAGCCCAATCATCGGTGACATCGGTCCAGACCTTGGCCTCAATCTCTTCCCAGCCAAGGCGGCGAGCCGCTTCAATCCGGTGGGCACCGGCCAACAGGTGGAGCGTGCCATCCTTTTTCTTGCGCACATGGATGGCGTCTTTCATCACGCCAGTCTCATTGATCGACGCGATCAGGCTTTCTACTCCGGCGACACTGACCGGGCGCAGGCGGTGCAGACTGATGATCACATCGTCCAGGCGCACACGATTGATTTGCATGAGGGTGGGGGCGCTCATCGTGGGGCCTTTTTCATCGAAGATTTATAGTTGGTCATGGAAAGATCGCCGAGCATATCGCCCTTGGTGCGACAGCCCCCACACAGCCGATTGTGAACGCCTTCGGAGACGAATGACGCACCGCAACACAGGCACGGACGCGGCCCGCGCTTGGCCTTGGCATCCGCCTTGCGTTGCAATTTGGCGCGCAGTTGGTCCGCCTCAGGCCGAAACCGGATCAACCGGCTGGCGTGGCCTCCGTCCGGGTCGATGACGACATAACCGCCCAAAATTTGCTTGAGCGCATAGCGATGCGAGGGTTTGGCAAAATGAACGCTCATGGCCGACCTCCATAGGTCATGCGCAGGCACTCTTCGCACTCTGCAAGGTGTCCGGCCTCTTCCATCTGCAACAGGTCAAAGACCATCTCGCTCAAAAGCCCATAGGGCGGAACAGGGGCGGATTTCAGGGTGGCGATCTTGCTGCGCAGGTCGGCCATGCGCTGATCAGGAGAACGTGTGTCGATCATTTAAACACCTCGTAAATCAGGGGTAAAATCCAGAACGATCCGAAGATGATGACGAATAGGAAGATCGTGCCAATCAGGTCGCCGATCCAGCTGTCCTCAATCTTCCGGTTGATCTCTGCGAGCCTGAGCCAGACCGCACGCGAGCAGTCGCGCGGTCTGGCAGGCTCACGCGCACCCATAGGGGGGGAGGATGGGGCGCGGAGGCGGGTGTGGGGAACAGTTCTCCGAAAGGCCCAGCCAATGAGTGCCTCACTTTCAGGCCGGAAGACATGAGCAAGATCCAGATCTTGGGCGTCCACACGTACCAAGACAGTATCGCCGGGACGCGCCGCATTGGTGCTATATCTGCGCCCCTCAATCTGGATGAAACCATGCCTGGTGACACAACGCAGATATGTTCCTTTTTTCATCAGATCACCCCTACAAATTTGAAGATGACGGCCCAGACGAGAAGTCCGAGCGCGATTGCCGGCAAAACCCACCAGCCATGAGGGGTGGCATCCGGAGCGAGCGCCAGCAGCGCTGCGAAAGCGAAGAGGATGACGGCAGGGCCGATGCAAATGAGCAGAAGAAGGGCGATCAGCATCACGCGGCCTCCTTCTTGGATGTTTTCGGGCGGGGGATGTCTGAAGGCCATTCAAGGTCTTCGGGCCAGTTGGTGTGGAAGAACTCCAGCACTTTAGCTGCCGTTGTCGTACGGCAATCACTGCCGTCCTTCATATTCTTGAAAAAGTCGCCCTTTTTGAGGGCGCGCATCGAAATCGCGTAGTGCGTTACACCTTGGTGAGAGGCGAGCGTATCTGCGAGGGTTATGAGTGCTGTTCTCTGTTCCATGCTCAAATGTTAGCCTGTAGAGGCTTCAATAGTCAAGCCTGTACAAGCTAAGCATTTACGATTTAGCCACAACAGGCTAAATCTGTGCGTATGGACCCGATTCTCGAAACCATAGACAAAGCCCTTAAGGATAAGGGGTTATCCGACGCCGCAGCTTCAAAGCTGGCGGTGGGTCATCCTTCTTTGATTAAAAACCTGCGAATGCCTCGTCAGGGTGAGAAGCGTTATAATCTACCAGCGTTGATGAAGCTCGCCGAAGTCCTTGATTTAGAGTTTTATTTTGGTCCTCCTCGGGACATTGTTGGCGCACCACAGCCACCGGCATCAGATCCAGAAGAATTTGCGAATATCCCAGTCCACGCTGCAAGCCTCGCCGCCGGGGCAGGGGCCGAGAATGGTGTTGAGCCTATCATTGATTATCTATCGTTCCGCCGCGACTGGCTGCGCACAATAGGTGTCGCGCCGTCGAATGCTGTCATGGCACGCATCAAAGGTGAGAGCATGCAGCCGACAATTAGGTCAGGCGACATGGTGCTGATTGACACATCAAAGGTGGAGATCCAGTCACGGGGTCATGCTCGCAAAACAAGTAAACCGCACGTCTATGCTTTCGTCGAATCTGGGGAGGCACGGGTCAAGCGCATTGAGCGCGTCGAAACAGACTTTTATGCCGTCATATCGGACAACGATGCGGAATTTCCGATAGAGTTTAAAACAGGAAAAGCCCTCCATGACATGCACCTCATTGGACGTGTTATGTGGTGGGCACACACGGATCGGGGTTGAGGCTTTGTCAGGACTGACACTCAAATTTGAGTTTGATAACGAAGATAAGCCATTCACGCTCAGCTCAAGCGAGATGGTCGTCGTTTACCAATCAGTCATGGATAAAATAGCAATTCCAGACACTATTCGAATATGCATGCTTCCAATGTGGCTTGAAGCTGCGCGCGCTGGCGATCCTCGGCGGACCAAAGCTGCACTGTCGCCTTTGGCTGGGTTGAGTGCGTGGAAGTGGCCTGAGTTCGATAGATGGCGTAAACGCTTTAAGGCCGAAAATAGCTATCCGTCGCAATGGCTCAGGATAGAAAAAGAGGCTCAGAAGTGGCCGAATCCGTTGCACGCCAAACGCATGCTTTTGCTAGATCTCACGCTTTCGTTCTCAATCAACTCACGCCGCGATTTTCTGCAATGGCAGGAGCCTCATCGCCTCAATAAAGATTGGGAATTTCGGCTGGATATATGTGATGTTGAACAAAGGATCGCCGAAGAGCATGCAAGTTCGCTCAAACTCACCGACTGGACAACTTGGCCACCGTTCTATCCAGGCAATAGCAGTGCAATATCGTTGAAGCTACCCCTAACGAAATGCCGTACTCAAGGGTGAGCGGCACGGCAGTGAAATTAACAACAGAAAGGATAATCGCATGGCGGATTCGAAACCAACGCCCAAAGGCGAAAGAGTTTTTATAGGCGACTCTCAGCAGCCAACGGCCTCAAAGCCGACTTCACCACCGCCACCAAAGCCGAAACCGAAAGGCTGAGACGATGAAAAAGCCAACATTTCTGGAAGATTTGAAGCGTGAAGTTGCGGTTAGGCAAGATGGCGGAGTTAGGCCCGTTCAAGGGTCACAGCAGCCACTCAAAAATGAACTCCAATCCGTCCCTCCAAAGCCGAAGCCCAAGGGTTAATTCGGACGTGTCACATCAATGCGGGCAATTTCAGACGCGGGGATGAAACTCATCTCGTAGCCCCAACCGGGTAATTCTGCATCAAAGGGGGATATTTCCTCCCAGTCTGCTGTGCCTTTTTTCCGCACATCGGTCACATAGAGTGCAACAGATCCATCCATCCCTAACAGGCATGGCCCAAGGGGTGCGTCATTGAACTTTGCTAACTGATTGCACATCAATTCTGTGCCATCCTTCAACTTGATCACCAGCCGAGTTGGCCCCTTCAACTGTCGCGCCAACATGCTGCGCCAGACGTCTGGTTGCCCATCGTGATCAGAAATGCCGCCATTGCGGAAAAAATTATACACGCGATCTTGCCCCCAACGCCGCCAAAGCGCCGCTGCGCCCAAAACGACGAATGCAGCTCCTATCGACGGGAGAATGGTGAGAGGGTCATATCCGACCTTCAGCATGACCAAACCGATGACAATCACAATGGCTTTTGTCATAGCGGCAAAGGCTAGACTGATAAATGTAACGTCGATTGCTGTGTGATGTGAGTCTCGGCCGATGAACGCGAGCCGATAAGATAGATAGCCCGCAGCCAGTTGAGCGAGTATGTCGAAAGGAAGGTCGAGCAGGAGTTTGACCGGTTCCATATTGAGCTCCAATTCCACGTTTGCCAATGCATGCTATCATTGGTGGGGAGTAGTTTCTCCCCCAAACGTGTTGAAAATCTCTTTCCAGTTCCGTGCGGCACATTTTCAGCTTAAAAATATCTATGTATTTGATTTTTATAATGTAATCTCTTTCTGGAAAGCGTGGATCAAACTCGCAAGACCTCTTTCCAGTTCAGATTGCTCTTTCACCTCTATCCAGCGATTAAACGGCTGCTTAAACCGCCTGAAAGCCCTTATTTAATGGCCTTTCATGGCGGTTATAGGGTTTGCAGATATTGATGTCATAATTCCCCGCAAAGGCATCCAAACGGCCTTTTTAGCGCATTGCTGCAAGACATGATCGGCAACTTCCTGAAAGTCTTAAATCTTCTCCAAAGCCCTTATTTTCAAGGCTTCATCGCACATCTTCGCACAACATCTCATGTCTTCGCATTACTGCAAGAATACGTGTCTCACTACAAGGGTATTAAATGTGACTGTAGATGTGAAACTGCCCCAAATCGGCTCGTGCCGATGCGGTGAGGTGATGCTTGAGGTGGCAAAGGCCCCGATCATGACTGCGGCCTGTCATTGTCGCGGCTGTCAGAAAATGAGCGCCAGCGCCTTTTCCTTGACCGCGATGGTACCTGCCGAAGGCTTTCGCGTCGTCAGTGGCGACGTGGTAAAGGGCGGCATTCAGGGGCCTGAGTTGGATCATTATGTCTGCCCCTTCTGCAAGACCTGGATGTTCACTCGCATCACCGGCTTTGACGCGGTGGTCAATGTACGGCCGACCCTGTTTGAGGTCGCTGAATGGACCGTTCCGTTCATCGAAACGATGACCTCGGCCCGGTTGCCTTGGGTGCGTATCCCGGTCCAACACAGTTTTGACGGGATGCCCGACCCGGCGCAATTCCCGGCGCTGCTTGCGGCCTACGCGACGCGCATTTGACGCTTCAACTTGTGAACATCGCCATCCGGCCCCTGCGAGTGTCGCCAAATCTGCCGGTGCGATCGCAAAATATGGATTGAGCGGCCCGCCGCCCTGAGCGCCGTTTCGGCACGGCGAGGCTTTCGGACATCGGCGGCACCATCTGATTTACCGCACCAAACCATGTCGATTTGGGTTGCGCAAGACGTGCAATCGGCCATGCTCGGGACAAGATTTCAGGAGGAACCATGTCCGACATCAGCGCCGTGTCCCGTCGCATAACCCGCCTGCCACGCGCCTATGATCCCGAGCGTGGCTCCGAGGCGGCCGAGGCCGTCGCGGGGCTGACCAAAGACGAAATCGCCCTGGTTGAAGGCGCGGCGGGATCTGCGCCCTATCTGCATGGTTTGGTGTTGAAAGAGGCGGCGTGGCTGATGCCTGCTTTTGACGACCCGATGCGCGCGCTGTCCGATGAAATGGCCCGGATCGAGGCCTTGCCCTTTGACCAAATCGACCCCGGTCTGCGCCAAGCCAAACGGCGCATCGCACTTTTGGCGGCGCTCTGTGATCTGGGCGGGGTTTGGGCGCTCAGCGATGTCACCGGGTCGCTGTCTTTGCTGGCGGATCGGGCCTGTCATGTGGCGATGCGGGCGCATGTGGCGCGCGAAATCAAGCGTGGCAAAATCCCCGGTCAGACCGAAGATGACATCGAAAGCTGTGGCGGAATGGTGGCGCTGGCCATGGGCAAACATGGCGCGGCGGAGTTGAATTATTCCTCTGATATTGACCTGATTTGCCTGTTTGACGAAAGCCGGTTTGAGGGTGTCGACCAGATGGAGGCGCGCGCAGGCTTTATCCGCGCCACCCGCCGTGCCATGGCCTCGCTGTCGGATTTGACCGGCGACGGCTATGTGTTTCGCACCGATCTGCGCCTGCGCCCGGACCCTTCGGTGACGCCGGTGTGTTTTTCGATGGATGCCGCCGAGCGCTATTACGAAAGCGTCGGCCGGACCTGGGAACGCGCCGCCTATATCAAAGCCCGCGCCTGTGCTGGGGACATTGCGGCAGGGGAGCGGTTTTTGAACCAGCTCACCCCGTTCGTGTGGCGCAAACACCTTGATTTCAATGCCATCCGCGAGACCCATGATATGCGGTTGAAAATCCGCGCTCATAAGGGGTTGGGCGGGGCGCTGAAACTTGAAGGGCACAATATGAAATTGGGTCTTGGCGGCATTCGCGAGATCGAATTTTTCGCCCAGACCCGACAGTTGATCGCGGGCGGACGTGACCCGGAGCTACGTGCGCGCGGGACCGTGCCGGCCTTGGCGAAACTGGCCGAAAAGGGCTGGGTCGAGGCGGAGGTGGCCGAGACGCTCAGCCGCGATTATGAGGCGCATCGCGAGGTCGAACACCGCCTGCAAATGCTGCGCGACGCTCAGACCCACAGCCTGCCCAACACGCCCGAGGAATTCGATCGTTTGGCTGCTCTGATGGGGACGACCACGGAGGCGATGCGCGCCGATCTGCGTGACCGCTGCCTGCGGGTGCATGGGTTGACCGAGGAGTTTTTTGCCCCCGGAGAGACCGCCCCCGCGCCGGATTTGCCGCCCGAACAGGAGGAAATCACCAAACGCTGGTCAACCTATCCTTGCCTGCGCACACTGCGCGCGCAACAGATTTTTGATCGGCTCAAACCCGATCTTTTGGCGCGTATTCAACGGCTTGATCGTCCCGCCGAGGCGCTCACACATCTTGACGGTTTCTTGGCCGGACTGCCCGCAGGGGTACAACTCTTTGCGTTGTTTGAGGCCAATCCGCAGTTGATTGATCTGATCCTCGACATCGTTTCCACCGCGCCGCATTTGGCCCGTTACCTGTCGCGCAACGCCAGCGTTTTGGACGCGGTCATCGGCGGATCGTTTTTTGCGCCATGGCCGGGGCGGGCGGGGATCACGGCGGAGCTGTGTGAGGTGTTGGAACGCGCCGGAGATTATGAGCGGCAACTCGACACCTGTCGTCGCTGGGCCAAGGAATGGCATTTTCGCGTCGGTGTGCACCAGTTGCGAGATTTGATCACCGCAGATGAGGCGGGCGCGCAATATTGCGACCTCGCTGCGGCCTGTGTCGCCGCGCTTTACCCCCGCGTTGTGGCCGAATTTTCCGGCAAATATGGCCTGCCACCGGGCAAGGGGGCGATGGTTTTAGGCATGGGCTCATTGGGGGCGGGGCGACTGACGGCGGCCTCTGATCTGGACATGATCGTGATCTATGACGCGGATGGTGTTGAGGCCTCGGACGGCCCGCGCGTCTTGCCCGCGCGGACCTATTACGCCCGGCTGACCCAAGCTTTGATCACTGCGATGACCGCCCAAACTGCCGAAGGGCGGCTGTATGAGGTCGATATGCGGCTGCGCCCGTCGGGCAAACAGGGGCCTGTGGCAACCTCTTTTGAAAGCTTTGTAAACTATCAGAAAAACGAGGCCTGGGTCTGGGAGCATCTGGCGCTGACGCGGGGCACGGCGATTGCCGGGGATCAGGCTTTGGTGACGGCGGTCGAGGCGTTTCGCACCGAAATCCTGACCGCGCCGAAAGACGAGGCGCGTATCCGACAAGAGACCCAAGAGATGCGGCTGCGCTTGGCCGAGGCCAAACCCGGCTCGCTTTGGGATCCGAAAAACGGCCCCGGTCGGATGATGGACATCGAATTGAGTGCCGAAGCCGCCGCCTTGATCGCAGGTGCAGGCTGTCAGGACGTCTATGCGCAATTGCGCGCCGGGTTGGACTGTGGCTGGTTGACCGAGGCGGAACATGCGTTGCTTTGTGAGACCTATCGGTTGATGTGGCGGCTGCAATCGGCGGCCCGGCTTTTGACTGGCGAAAAACTCGACCCGGAGGCCGTGGGCGAGGGGGGGCGGGCGTTTTTGCTGCGCTCGAACGGGGCGGTGAGCATGGCGGCTTTGTCGGAGGAGGTGGCGGTGCGGGCGCGGGCGGCGGCGCTGACCTTGGATCAGGTGCTTGCGCGCCCGGCCTGCGAGGGATAGCACCGAGAAAGATGACGTGCGGGGGAATAGGAGACACCCATGGCCAGTTCGGATCAAAAGACGACCGCAGAGGTCACAGTCGACGCCGCGCTCGATCCCGGCGGGTTGATCCGGGAATCTTACCGGATTGACGGGCTCAGCATGTCCGAGGCGCGCTCGATTTTCCTCGATTGGGCGATCAAACTCGCGCCCGAACTTCAGCCCCAAATCGCCATTCGTCGCCTTTTGGCGCTCTATGCGCCCTATGGCGGCCCGTCGCATCCGATGACGGTTGTGTTGCAAGAGGGGTTGGGGGAGTTGGCGGAGGCACCGCACCGCCGGGGCGGATCGCGGGCGCGTCGCCCTTAAGGCAAAAGGGCCAGAGCGGCGGCTCTGACCCGGTTGTTTGACCCGTTTGGACCGCTCTAGCGGGGCAGGGCCGCCGCCTCGCGCGCCAGTTCTTCGATCGCTTTCCAATCGCCCTTGTTGACCAAATCCGTCGGTGCCACCCAAGAGCCACCGACACACATCGTGTTGGACAAGCTCAGGTATTCATTGGCATTTTTCAAAGAAATGCCGCCAGTCGGACAGAATTTCATTTGCGGCAAAGGTGCGCCGATGGCCTTGAGCGCGGGGGCGCCGCCATTGGCCTCAGCCGGGAAAAATTTCGCCACCGTGTAGCCGCGTTCCAACAGGCGCATCACGTCGGAGGCGGTGGAGGTGCCCGCCAAAAGCGGCAGATCGGCGGCCTCGCAGGCATCGAGCAACAGATCGGTTGCCCCCGGCGAGACGCCAAATGTCGCGCCCGCTGCAATCGCGGCAGTGACATCGGCGGGGGTCAAAAGTGTGCCGGCACCGACAACCCCGCCCTCGACTTTGGCCATTTCGCGGATCACGTCGAGCGCCACGGGCGTGCGCAACGTGACTTCGAGGGCGGGCAATCCGCCCGCGACCAAAGCCTCCGCCAAGGGGCGGGCATGGGCCACGTCATGGACCACGAGCACGGGCACCACGGGGGCGAGGGCACAGATTTCGGCGGCTTTCAGGCTTGCCTCTTGCGGGGTCATGGCGCGTCCTTTCGGGTCTGGAGGGTTGTCACCCTGTTAGCGCTAAATGCGTCGGAAATAAAGTCAAACTTGACGCGATTACGGCTTTGCGTGTGCATTGGGGCAGGGAGAGGGGGTGAGCGTTTTTGTCCAGTGCCCTGCGCGCCCCTTGTGTGGTGTTTGCGCCAACATAAGTGAGGCGAGACAGATTCAGATATAGTCCCCGGAGACCACGATGACGACAGATATTTCGGCGAAAACCGACACGCTTTTCCGCCCGTTTTCTTACAAATCCCTCAGCCTCAAAAACCGTATCGTCATGGCCCCGATGACGCGCGGCATGGCCCCCGAAGGCATCCCCGGTGCCGCCAACGCGGATTATTACGCCAAACGCGCCGCGCATGAGGTGGGGTTGATCCTGTCCGAGGGCACGGTGATCGACCGCCCGGCCTCGCGCAACTTGCCGGGGATTCCGTTTTTCCATGGTGACGCGGCTTTGGCGGGCTGGAAAGGCGTGATTGACGCGGTGCATGATAAGGGTGGCAAAATGGGGCCGCAGCTTTGGCACACCGGATCGACGCGCGCGGGCGCATGGGAACCCGAGGCCCCGGTAGAGAGCCCCTCTGGCTTGGTCGGCCCCGGTGATCCGCGCGGCGTGGCGATGTCTGAGGCCGATATCGAGGCGACAATCGCGGCCTTTGCCAAATCCGCCAAAGCGGCCAAGGATTTGGGCTTTGATGTTGCGGAATTGCACGGCGCGCATGGCTATTTGATCGATCAATTCTTCTGGTCCGGCACCAACCTGCGCGCGGATGCGTGGGGCGGCGAGACGATCGAGGCGCGTTCAAGGTTTGCGGTTGAGGTGGTCAAAGCGGTGCGCGCCGCTGTGGGGCCAGATTTTCCGATCATCCTGCGGCTGAGCCAATGGAAGCAACAGGATTATGCCGCCAAATTGGCCGTCGATCCGGCTGAAATGGAACGCTGGTTGCAGCCTTTGGTCGATGCGGGCGTTGACATCCTGCATTGTTCGCAACGCCGGTTCTGGGAACCTGAATTCCCCGAGGTGGATGGCGAAGACGGGCTGAACTTTGCCGGTTGGGCAAAGAAAATCACCGGGGTTCCGACAATCTCTGTCGGCTCCGTCGGCCTGTCGAGCGACTTCGGTGGGGCTTTCGCCGGGCAGGGCTCGGAGGTCACGCCGCTTGATAAGCTGGTGCGCCGGATGGAGAACGACGAGTTTGATCTGATCGCCGTGGGGCGTGCGCTTTTGGGCGATGCCCAGTGGGTCGAAAAGGTCAAGGCCGGGGCCATGGACCGGTTGCAAAACTTTGATGCAGCCGCTTTGGCGGAATTGGTCTAAAGATCGAATGAGATAAGAAAACCCCCGAATGCCGCGATGAATTCGGGGGTTTTGCAGGTTTTGTACAAGGATTAAAAGGCACGTGCCTCATTTTTGGTCTCGTTGTTAGTAGAGTGAACAGGCGCCTTCGGTTGCGGGACCGGCATTTTGGCGGAAGGTTTCAAACAGCTCGCGGCCCATGCCAACCGCGTTGGCAGAGAGGTCAGCGGTGACCAATTCGCGGGCGTCAAAGCCCTCTTCGAGCACCTCTAACACGCCATGGGTGGCATCGACCCGAACCAAGTCCCCATCACGCAGTTTGGCGATGGGACCGCCACAGGCGGCCTCGGGGGAGACATGGATGCAGGCCGGGACCTTGCCCGACGCACCTGACATCCGGCCATCGGTCACAAGCGCCACTTTCAGCCCACGGTCTTGCAACACGGCCAAGGTCGGCGTCAGCGAATGCAGCTCCGGCATCCCATTGGCGCGCGGACCTTGGAATCGGACGACGACCACGGTGTCCTCGGTGAATTCGCCGTTTTGAAACGCGGTTTTAACGTCATGTTGTTCGTGGAAAATCCGCACTTTTGCTTCGACCACATGATGTTCGGGTTTGACGGCGGAGACTTTCATCACCCCGCGTCCGATGTTGCCCTTCAGCTCTTTGAGGCCGCCCACAGGCAGGAACGGGTTCGACGCCGGGCGAATGATCTTGTCGTTGAGGCTCTCCTCTGGGCCATCTTCAAAGGTCAAAACGCCATCGCGCAATTTCGGCTCTTTGGTGTAGAGCGACAGCCCGTCTCCGACGATGGTTTTCACATCCTCGTGCAAAAGCCCGGCTTCCAACAATTCGCCAATCAGATAGCCAAGCCCACCTGCGGCGTGGAAATGGTTCACATCGGCCAGGCCGTTGGGGTAGACCTTGGCGAGGAGAGGCGTGGCGTCCGAGATGTCGGAAAAATCTTGCAGGTCCAAAATGATCCCGGCGGCGCGCGCCATGGCGGGCAGGTGCAGCACAAGGTTGGTCGAGCCGCCTGTGGCCATCAGGCCGACGATGCCGTTCACAAACACTTTCTCGTCCAGGATATGCCCAACCGGGCGGTAGTCATTGCCCAAAGCGGTGATTTCCATCGCCCGTTTCGCCGCCTGTGTGGTCAAAGCATCGCGCAGCGCGGTGCCCGGATTGACAAAGGATGCGCCCGGAAGGTGCAGCCCCATGATCTCCATCAGCATCTGGTTGGTGTTGGCGGTGCCGTAAAAGGTACAGGTGCCTTGGCCGTGGTAGGCCTTCATCTCGCTGTCCATCAATTCGCGGCGGGTGATTTCTCCGGTGGCAAATTTCTGACGGACTTTCGATTTTTCATCATTGGTGATGCCCGAAGTCATCGGTCCGGCGGGCACAAACACGGTCGGCACATGGCCAAAGGCGGCGGCGGCCATGATCAGGCCGGGAACGATTTTATCGCAGACGCCCATATAAAGCGCCGCGTCGAAACAGTTGTGCGACATGGCGATAGAGGCCGAGAGCGCAATGGTGTCACGCGAGAATAGTGACAATTCCATGCCCGGTTGACCTTGGGTGACGCCATCACACATCGCGGGCACGCCGCCTGCGACCTGGGCTGTACCGCCTGCGGCACGGGCGGCTGCGCGGATCAGATCGGGGTAATGTTCATAGGGTTTATGCGCCGATAGCATGTCATTATAGGCGGTCACGATGCCGAGGTTCGGCGCGCGCCCATCGGCCAGTGTGTCCTTGTCTTCGGCCATTGCGGCATAGGCATGGGCCTGATTGCCACAGGACAGATGCGCACGTACCGGGCCTTGATCCGCGGCTTTGGACAAACGTTCAAGATAGGCGGTGCGGGTCGGACGGGACCGTTCGACGATGCGGGCTGTGACGGCGGCGATTTGATCATTGAGGGGCATGGCGTGGCCTTTTGGGTGCGTGTCTTCGGGTGCGTGTCGTTGGGTGCGTATCTTGTGTGGCTCGGGCGCATTTGTGCCGCGCGCCCCTGATGCGGGGTGTGCGGTCCGATTGACCCGTTAGCGCTAACTTAAACGGTATCGGCGCCTCTGTCCACCACATGCGGCAATGCGGCGCCTTTGTTTGGGCCCAACCTGCCAGAGATATGTGGTCAGTGCAAAGGCTTTGCGGCTGACGCATGGCGGGTCTTCGGGATTGTCTCTCGTCATGTCAGGGGGTGTGACCTAATTTAGCTCTCAACGGGAGGATCGACACATTGATCCGGTGGTCGCTCAGATCGACACCAGAATTTGAAAAGGATGATCCTATGAACACTCACACAGACACGCGTACTGTTTCTTATATTGACACATTCGCCATCGAGCAGCAGGCCCATCAACTGCGCGCTGAGGCCGCTCGTGAGATGGTTCTGGGCTTCGGCAAATGGCTGCGCCGCCGTTTTGCCGCGTCGCATTCCTCCAAATTGGCCTGACTCTCAGGCCGCGGCTGCTCTCAGGCGTGCTGAGCCGTAAATGACCTGAAACACCTATGAAATCCCGGAAATGCTCCGGGATTTTCTTATTTCTGCCTCAATCTTTATGGAAATTAACCATGAATGAAGAGGGGGTATCCCCCGGAGGCCGAACATGACAAAGCTCATCAAACTTGCCGCAGCCCTGACACTCGCAGCCGCCACCAGCGCCTGCACAACGGAAACAATCTCCCGCGCCGTGCCGCTGAGTGCGCCGCTTGGAGCCACGATGCCGTCCGCCGATGCGGTTCTGCTCGCACCGGATTTCCGCGTCACTCAGGTCAATGTTGTCGTGCCCGACACGTTGACAGTGTCTGAGGACAATGGCATCAAACCGCGCGCAGACATCGTGTGGCGCGAAGACCCCTATGGTGATCGCTACGCGCAGGTCAAAGCGGTGATGGAAGCAGGATTGATGCAGGGTGCGAAAACGCTTTCGGGTCAAAAAGCGGTGATTTTGGATGTTCAATTGGTCCGGTTTCATGCGCAAACCGAACGGGTGCGCTATTCCAACTTGCCTAGCAAACATGAGATCGAATTCCTGTTGACGGTGCGCGATACCAACACCGGCGCGGTGATTGTGCCCGCGCATATGGTCAACGCCACGTTGGATGCGCTGGGGGGCAATGCCGCCATTGTGGCCGACCGGGCTGGCATCACCCAAAAATCGCGGATTGATGCCCATCTGGCGCAAGTGATCACAGCGGAACTTGGCAAACCGATGACGCTCTGATCCCGCTTGCACGGATCCCTCTTGTCCTGAGGGTCAGAACACAGATATGAGGGCTCTATGACAGAGCCCTCATTTTCCATCCCGACCATCCGCCTCAAACCCAAAGCCAACGCCCGGGCCATTCGCCACGGCGCCCCTTGGGTCTATGACAATGAATTGGTCGTTGATCGCCGTACCAAATCCATCCAGCCCGGCACCATCGCCCGGCTGGAAGACGCAGAGCGCCATTTTCTGGCCCTCGTTGCCGTCAATCCAAATTCACGCATCTTTGGCCGGGTCCTGGCCCGCGAAGAAGACGAGCAGATTGACGAGGCGTGGTTTGTGGCCAAACTCGCCGCAGCACTGACGCACCGCGCCCATATGTTTGACGCGCCGTTTTACCGGCTGGTCCATGCCGAGGCCGATGGCCTTCCGGGCGTGGTGATCGACCGGTTCGGGGACACTTGCGTGGTGCAACCCAACGCCGCCTGGGCCGATGTGCGCATCGAGATGCTCACCGCCGCCCTCCGCCAAGTGACCGGCGTCTCCACCGTGGTGATGAACGGCACGGGCCGGGCGCGCGGGCTTGAGGGTTTGGACGAAAAGACCGATATCCTCACGGGCGCGATTGATGGTCCGATCCCGGTTCAGATGAACGGCGCCACCTATATGGCCGACATCATGGGCGGGCAAAAAACCGGGCTGTTCTACGATCAACGGCCAAACCACGCTTTCGCCCAACGCCTTGGTCACGGCCAGCGCGTTCTGGACGTCTTTTCTCATGTTGGCGGCTTTGCCTTGGCAACGCTCGCGGGCGGGGCCACGTCTGCGCTCTCCGTTGACAGTTCCGCACCGGCGCTTGAACTGGCCGAACAGGGCGCGGCGGCGATGGGCGCGACAGATCGTTTTGCCACCCGCAAAGGCGACGCGTTTGACACCATGGCGGCGCTGTTGGAAGAGGGCGAAACATTTGACGTGGTGATCTGTGATCCACCCGCTTTTGCGCCCTCGAAAAACGCCCTCGAAAAGGGCATGCGCGCTTATGAGCGGGTTGCGCGAATGGCGGCTCCCTTGGTGCGTGAGGGCGGCTATTTGGGTCTGTGTTCTTGCTCGCACGCTGCCGATCTTGAAACTTTCCGCAACGCCTGTAACCGGGGCATTGGACGTGCCGCACGCTCGGCGCAACTGATTCATACGGGCTTTGCGGGCGCGGATCATCCCCTCATGCCGCAGCTTGCGGAAAGCGGCTATTTGAAAGCCCTGTTCTACCGCATGATGCCCTAAGATCGGTGCGAAAGGCCTTGATATGAAAGCGCTTTTGGACGCCTGTGTCTTGTACCCCACCGTCATGCGGGAGGTGCTTTTGACTGTGGCGTCCAAGGGGCTTTTCACCCCCCTCTGGTCCGATCGCATCCTTGAGGAATGGGCCCGCGCCGCGCGTAAAATCGGCCCTTTGGGCGAGGCGCAAGCGCGGGGTGAGGTGGCATTGGTCAAAGCCGCCTTTCCCAATGCCTCGATCAAACGCCACGAAGGTCTTGAGGCGCGATTGCACCTCAAAGACGAAAATGACATCCATGTTTTGGCCGCGGCGATTGCCGGCAATGCCGATGCGATCATCACGATGAACGCGCAGGATTTCCCACGGCATATCTTGGCCGAAGAGGGGCTTGAACGCTGGGACCCGGACAGCTTTTTGTGGCGGCTCTGGTCGGATTATCCCGACGAGGTCGCAAGCGCGGTTGAGACCGTGCGGCAAGAGGCGGAACGTCTCTCAGGTCAGCCGTGGGAGCTGCGCAAGCTGATGAAAAAGGCGCGGATGCCGCGTTTGGGTAAGGCTTTGTCGTAAAGCATTTGAGTATTTGACCTGCAATGAAGGGCGGCTTAACGCGCCCATTTCGCCTCATTGGCCTCAATCGCTTTGATCCGCTCTTCGACCTTGGGGTGGCTCATGAACCACGCGGGCGTCTTGGCCCCATGCGCGCCGGTCAGGCGGTTCAACTTGTCAAACAGTGACTTTTGTGGCCCTGTGCCGATCCCGGCTTTCATCAGCAGGGCGGAGGCATAGGCGTCCGCCTCATACTCATCCGAACGCGACAGCTTGGCCGCCAGCATTTGGGTGAGCCAGGTGGCGATATAGGGGCCGATGCCCGGAATGAACCGTGAAAAGATCATCGCCATGGCGCTGCGCAGCGCATTCTGCCCTGAAAAATCAATCATCCGCCGTTTGGAATGGCCCAAGGCGACATGCCCCAATTCATGCGCGACGACGGAGGCCATTTCCTCAGATGTGATCTCGCCTGCGCGGAATTTGTTGTAAAATCCACGGGTGATATAGACCTTGCCATCGGGGGCTGCGAGGCCGTTGACCGGGTCGATCTCATAGAGATAGACCCGAACGCGCGGCAGATCGAGCGCCTCGGCCAAGCGCCGAAACACGCGCGATAGCTCCGGGTCGGCCAGCTCATTGGATTGCGCCTCCAACTGCCGCACAGTGCGCCACGCCGAGACGCGGTACATGACAAGGCCCATGATCAGGGCGAGGAGGATGGGGGTAAATCTCAACATGATGTGAATATGGGGGCAGGGCGGGCGTTGGCCAAGTGTTATCGTCCCAAAAGCTTCATGCCGCGTTCCAACCCCTCAAGCGTCATCGGCACCATGCGGTGGTCGAAGATCTCTTCCACCATGCCGATGGAGTGGGTGTAGCCCCAATGCGCCTCCGGCACCGGGTTGAGCCAGATGTGATCGGGCCAGGTGTTGCGCGCCCGGGTCAGCCAGACCTCGCCCGCCTCTTGGTTCCAATGCTCATTCGCGCCGCCTGCCATGGCGATTTCATAGGGAGACATCGAGGCGTCACCGACAAAAATCACTTTGTAATCCTTGCCATAGGTGTTCATCACCTCGCGCGTCGGCACGGTTTCGCCCCAACGGCGAGCATTGTCGCGCCAGACGCCTTCGTAAAGGCAATTGTGGAAATAGTAATATTCGAGGTGCTTGAACTCGGCGCGGGCGGCGGAAAACAACTCCTCGACCACCCGAATATGATCGTCCATCGAGCCGCCGACATCGAAAAACATCAACACTTTGACGGCATTGCGCCGCTCTGGCCGGGTTTGTACGTCGAGATAGCCATGTTCGGCGGTGGAACGGATGGTGCCGTCGAGATCAAGCTCTTCATGCGCGCCGTCCCTGGCCCATTTGCGCAGCCGTTTCATCGCCACTTTGATGTTGCGCGTGCCCAGTTCGACCGTGTCGTCAAGGTTGCGAAATTCGCGTTTGTCCCAGACTTTGGTGGCGCGGCGGTGGCGGGATTTATCCTGACCGATGCGCACGCCTTCGGGGTTGTAGCCATAGGCACCAAAGGGCGAGGTGCCGCCTGTTCCGATCCATTTGTTGCCGCCTTGGTGCCGACCTTTTTGTTCTTCAAGGCGCTGTTTGAGCGTCTCCATCAGCTTTTCAAACCCGCCCAAGGCTTCGATTTCGGCCATTTCTTCCGGGCTGAGATGTTTCTCCATCTCGCGCCGCAGCCAGTCTTCGGGCAGATCGACGGCGTTTAAGACGTCTTCTGAGGAAATGCTTTCAAGGCCCTGAAAAGATTTGGAAAAGGCGCGATCAAAACGATCCAGGTGACGTTCGTCTTTGACCATGGTGACGCGGGCGAGATAGTAAAACCCGTCGATGTCATAGGTCGTCAGTCCGCGATCCATGCCTTCCAAAAAGGCCAAATATTCGCGCAAAGAGACCGGAATGCCCTCGGCGCGCAAGCTATGGAAGAACGGCAGGAACATCGGCCCGTCCCCTTAGATCAGCCGCTCGATGATCACGGTCAACAGCAGGCCGACCATAGCACCGACCATCAAATACACCGCAGCATATTGCAGCTTATCAAGGCGGTTGCCGCCGCGTGTTTTGGCCATGCGCCAGCCAAAGAGGCCGCCGATCAGCGCCAGAAGGATCACGATCATCTTTTTGCTCCCTTGTGCGGGTCCCTTGCGCCAAGCTGTGCGCTAAAACCGACCAAACCGCGTGCCTTCATGGCGCGAGGGCGGCAATCTCGGCGGCGCGGGCCCGAACCATTGCATCTGAGCCAAAGCCATATCGTGCCCAGCCCAGACTGTCGAGGCGCAGCGCGCGCGCATCACCGCTGCGGCCCATGGCATCCAAGGCCTCGGCTTCGGTCAACATCAACGAGGCCAAGAGCGCGGCGTTTTCGGCCTCGGTCGCGGCAGGAATGGCGCGGGCGGCGATTTCATAGGCGGCTTGATCTTGACCTTCGGCGAGGGCCAGCGCCGAGAGTTGCATCGCGACATGGGCAGCATGAAATCGGGTTTCGGGATGCGCGCCGTAAATATGCGCCGCCTGCGTCAAGGCACTATGGGCCAAGGCACGATCAGAACTTAGCGCCAAACGGCCCAAAAGGAACCACGAAAACCCGGCACGGGTGTCATCCCAGCCTTGGGCGCGGGCGATGGCCACGGCGGAGTCGGCGGCGGCTTTGCGCGCCGGGATCGGCCCCGCGCTCATCGCGTCGATCACATGATCGGTCCAAGCGCGCGGGGTCGGGCTTTGGATGGGGGTCTGGACGGCTTCACCCGCCGGATGCAGCCGTTTCAAAATCGCGGGTAGGCGGGCGGCCACCTCGGCGCGGGTCATGCCGGACTGTAACTCGGGCGCATAGGTGACTTTGAGCATCAACATGTCAAACGGGGTCAAAACCGAATGGATATTGTCGTCGTTATAGACCGAATCCGCAAGGCGGTAGAGATCGTTGAGGGGGCCGAGGGCCTGTGCCAATTCTTCGTGCAGGCAATCGCGGATTTCTTGCGGCGCGACATCATCGGGGATGAAAATCGCCAGCCGGGTGCGGGTGTCGACTTGGGTCCAACTCAGATTTTGCCGCCGCGCGCGTTTGAATTCGCCCCAGTCCGAGACATTGGGCGCGACGATACAGGCGGTGTTGGGGGCGCGGCGGGCCAATTCGCCATGGGGGAGGGTTTCGATGGTGATCGAGGCGGAGCTATGGGCCGAAACTCGGGTGATTTTGATCCCGGCCTCCTGGTCCAAGCGGCGCAAAAGCGCGGCCAGATCGGGGCCAAGCGAGATCGGTGGGTGTGCGCCGGTGACGCGCAGGGTGATCGGGCCTTCAAACCGGGTCATTTGTGCGAGCGGCGTGCCGTTTTCCAGGGCAAAGCTGAGATCAAGGAAGTCGCGCGCCAGAGAGGCATTGGAGCGGGTGGTTTGGCGCGGCACTGTACCGGAAAACACTTTCATCGGTGGCAGGTCCAGCATCATTGCGGGGGCGCGCGTCAAGTGCGGGTGTGGCGGCAGGGTCGTGGCGCAGGCAGCCAAAAGCGACAGGCTTAGGAGGCCAAAAGCGGGGCGAAAGACACGGGGCTTTGTCGGCGCTGTGGGCGCGGGAACAGGCGCCGTGCGGGGATCGGTTTTCATATGTGCCAAACCTTATGTCTTTACGCATTATGAGCTGAGTATCAGGGATCAAACCAAGCAACTGTGGCGCGCGCGTCTCCAATTCGAGGAGAATTTACGGCACTGCGCGCCAAAAGCAAATCAAAGCCTGCGCCCGGGCCTCTAGCTGCGCGTATATTTGATAAAAGGCGTGAGGGTGGCGATGCGGTCATAGAGCTGGCGCGCCGTGGCGTTGAACTCCTGCGTCATCCAATAGACATTGGGGGTGCCATGGGCATCGGCCAGCGCATAAACGCCTTCGATCAGCGCCCGCCCGGCCCCGGTGCCGCGCGCCGCTTCAGAGACAAACAGGTCTTGGAGGTAACACACATCTTCAATCCGCCAATTGTGGGCGTGGAAAATATAATGAACCAGCCCAATGAGTTGCCCGTCAAGCTCTGCCACCAAAGCGCCGCGTTCCGCCGCCTGAGGGTCAACCAGACGCGCGAATGTGGCGTCATAAATCTCTTGGGGCAGCGTGGTGTCATAAAAGGTCAGGTACTCGCGCCAAAGCGCTGCCCAAGGCGCGCGGTCTTCTGGGGTCAACGGGCGAATGATCAGGGACATGGGGCACTCCTTGTGGGGTCTTGCTGCAAGCTGTGATCTTTTGTGCGACCCGAGGCAAGCCCGTGTGTGCGTTTTTGAACTGCCTGAAAACCATGCGCCCTGTATGGCTTCGGTGCATTTGCGCGGCGGTTTTCGCCTTAAGGTGGTGTAGCCTGCGGGTTCTGTCACGAAATCTTAACCACGGGTGCTTAGTCCCAGTGTTACACTGGCATCACCCCTCACAACCCATCAGATTGACACATGACACAACAGACCCAAACCGACGATCACATCCGCGATGCGGCCTATTTCCTTTGGCTCAAAGACGGGCAACCCGAGGGTCGGGATCAAGAGCATTGGCTTGCGGCACAGGCGGAACTGACGCAAGTGGCGGAGACGCCAAAGCCCAAAGCGCCACGCAAAAAGGCGGCTGCGAAACCGCGCGCCGCCAAAGCGGCAGCCGCGACCAAGGCAGAGGCCGCGGCGAAACCCGTCGCCCCCGCAGCCAAGCCGAAAAAGCCCCGCGCGCCCAAAGCCGCAGCCAAGGCGGAGTGAGGCAACGGCGGTTAACGCCGCCCGCCGCCGCGCGCCATAAAGGCCAGGCGTTCAAACAGCGCCACGTCTTGTTCATTCTTCAAAAGCGCGCCGTGCAATTTCGGTAGCGCATCCTTGCCGTCACGCGCCAAATCTTCGGGCGACAGGTCCTCGGCCAGCAACAGTTTCAGCCAATCCAGAACCTCGGAGGTCGAGGGCTTTTTCTTTAGGCCTGGCGTGTCGCGGATGTCGTAAAACTGGCTCAGGGCGGTGCTCAAAAGCCGCTCTTTGATCCCGGGGAAATGCACGCCGACGATGGCGCGCATCGTGTCCATGTCGGGGAATCGGATGTAATGGAAAAAACAGCGGCGCAAAAACGCGTCGGGCAGTTCCTTTTCGTTGTTTGAGGTGATGATCACCACCGGGCGCTGTTTCGCGCTGACGGTCTCGCCGGTTTCATAGACGTGAAACGCCATTTTATCGAGCTCTTGCAACAGGTCGTTGGGGAATTCGATATCGGCCTTGTCAACCTCGTCAATCAACAACACGACCTTTTTGTCGGCCTCAAACGCCTGCCAGAGTTTGCCCTTTTTGATGTAATGACGCACGTCCTCGACGCGGGGATCGCCCAATTGACTGTCGCGTAACCGCGACACCGCATCATATTCATAAAGGCCTTGTTGGGCGCGGGTGGTGGATTTGATGTTCCACTCAATCATCTCAAGCCCCAAGGCGTTGGCGATTTGGCGGGCCAGTTCGGTTTTGCCCGTGCCCGGTTCGCCTTTGACCAGTAAAGGCCGCTCTAAAGCGATGGCGGCATTCACGGCGACGGTGAGGTCTGTGGGGGCAATATAGCTGTCGGTGGAGGAGAATTTCATCGGTTTATGTGCGCTCTCTGACAAGGGGTAAGCCGGATCATAACAAGGCTTGGGAAAGGTGCAATGCGACAGAGATTGTGACGTGACATCCCTGAACAAACGCGGTAAACGAGCCGCAATTGGAGGGTGCCGGATGGCTGACGACAATACATCATTGGCCATAGGCGCGCTCACTGACACGACAAAGGTGACAAAGATGAAGGCCGAAGCTTTCCTGCCTGATGACTACCGCCCCGCTGAGGGTGAACCTTTCATGAATGAGCGTCAGCTCGAATATTTCCGCCGCAAGCTTTTGGCATGGAAAGCCGATCTTTTGGACGAAAGCCGCCACACCATCGAAGGCTTGCAGGACGGCACGCGTAATATTCCTGACATCACCGACCGGGCCTCTGAGGAGACCGACCGCGCGCTTGAGCTGCGCACACGGGACCGTCAGCGCAAACTGGTGCTCAAGATCGAACAGGCGCTGCGCCGGATTGATGAGGGCGAATATGGCTATTGCGAAGTGACGGGCGAGCCGATTTCGCTCAAGCGTCTCGACGCGCGTCCGATTGCGACCATGACTTTGGAAGCACAAGAACGCCACGAGCGCCGCGAAAAAGTACATCGCGACGATTGATCGCTTAGGCGATCGGGGGACGATTGATCGCTCACGCGATCGGGGGATGATTGATCGCTGAACTGGGTCGTTCGCTATGTCCTCTCGCGGCATTATGCGCGCGTGACAGACTGTGTACAGATATGGCAAACACCGGGGGACATCTCCCGGTGTTTTCTTTTGCGACAGCGGGACCAGAGATAAGGAACGTTCCATGTTGATTGGTCAGGATATTGCCGTCCTCGGCGCGGGTGTGGCGGGGCTTGCACTTGCGCGGGCCTTGGCGCTGCGCGGGGCCAAGGTCACCGTTTATGAACGCGCCCCCGAGATCACCGAAGTCGGCGCCGGGTTGCAAATCACCCCTAATGGCGCGCGGGTTTTGACCGCTTTGGGGCTGGATGCGGGAGCCGTGTCGATGCGCTCAGAGGGGGTGCGGTTGATGGATGGCTATACGGGGCGCGAGGTCTTGCACCTGGATGTCAAAACAGCCCGTCCGAATGACGACTTCTTGCTGATGCACCGCGCCGACTTGATCGGGTTGCTCGAACAGGGCGCGCGTGATCTGGCGGTCGACATCCGCCTGTCGCACAGCGTTCAGGCCATTCATGGCGATGCGGATGGGGTGAGCCTTGTGTTTGCCGCGGGGGCAGAGTCGGGAAAACAAGAGGCGCGTCATGACGTGGTGCTCGGGGCGGATGGGGTCAACTCCGTGCTGCGCCCGATACTCAATGGTCCGGCCAAACCGTTTTTCACCGGCCAAACCGCATGGCGCGCCACGGTTGCGGCGACGGGCGGCGAGGCGCCTTTGGCGATGGTCCATATGGCGGCGGGGCGGCATGTGGTCAGCTACCCGTTACGGGGCGGCAGTTTGATCAACATCGTCGCGGTCGAAGAGCGCCCGGAGTGGCGTGAAGAAGGCTGGAACCACCCCGGTGATCCGGCGGAGATGTTGAGCCATTTTGCCAATTTCTGCCCCGGGGTGAAGGGGCTTTTGGGGCGGGTCACAGAGGTTGCGCGCTGGGGGCTGTTCCGGCATCCGGTGGCGTTGCGTTGGCATTCAGATCGCACAGCGCTTTTGGGGGATGCGGCCCATCCGACCCTGCCATTTTTGGCGCAGGGCGCGAATATGGCCTTGGAGGATGCTTGGGTCTTGGCCGATTGTTTGGCAAAACTGCCGTTAGATCAAGCGCTTCCGGCCTATCAATCACTGCGCCGCGCGCGGGTGGTTCGGGTGATCGAGGCGGCCAATGCCAATGCGAAAAACTATCATTTGAGCGGGGCAAAACGCTTTGTCGGTCATGCCGCTTTGCGCTTTGCCGGTCAGATTGCACCGCGCCAGGCGGTCGAACGATTTGCCTGGCTCTATGACCATGATGTGACCGCGCTCTAAAGGCGGGGGACGCCGCGCTTTTGGAAAAGCGCGGCGTTTTCTATGTCAGGCTGCTTCGAGCGCCGTGATGATGCCGGCAAAATCCGCCGCTTTCAGCGAGGCGCCACCGACCAGCGCGCCATCGACATTGGAGGTGGCGAAAATTTCGGCGGCATTGCCCGGTTTGACCGAGCCGCCATAGAGCAACGGTACATCGTTGGCCGTGTCGCCATAGCGCGCGGTCAACGTGGCACGGATGTCGTCATGGACCTCTGCGATCTGTTCAAGTGTCGGGATTTTGCCGGTGCCGATGGCCCAAACCGGCTCATAGGCGACCACGAGTTTCGACAGGTCCACCGCGTCGGGAAGAGATGCCGAGAGTTGGTGGTGAATGATCTCCAATGTCTCGCCCGCCTCGCGCTGTGCCAAGGTTTCGCCAACGCAGACCACGGGTTTGAGCCCCGCCATCACCGCCGCCATGGTTTTTTCACAGACCACAGCGTCGGTTTCGCCATGGTCGGCGCGCCGCTCGGAGTGACCCAAAATGACGTAATCCGCGCCCGCATCGGCCAGCATTTCCGCCGAAATGTCGCCCGTATGCGCGCCGGAGGTTTTCATATGGCAATCCTGCCCGCCAACGTCGATTTTGGTGTGAGCCAGCGCGGCGGCCATGCTTGCCACCAAGGTCGCGGGCGGGCACAACAGAATGTCGACTTTCGGAGCCGGGAACATCTCGGCCAGCGCCTGCGCTTCTTTGAGGCTGGCGTTGAGCCCGTTCATTTTCCAATTGCCTGCGGCCAGTTTGCGTCCCATGCGTGCTCTCCTTCTCCATGTTGGCCGCATCATTGCAGCCTCTTGGGGCTAGTCAAGCGACTGTGGGCGCTAACGTCTCTGATGTGGCGCAAATCGGGGTAAATGTGCCGTCGAGAGCTGCGCTTTGGGGCGATGGCGGGGATCTGCGACATTTGGGCTGAGCCTTTGGTGGCAAAGAGGCGGCCACGCGGACTTGAATTGCGGTGAAATTGACGCCACAAGCGGCAGCAGAGACACGCCGCACACCGGCTTTGAAACAACGGGACCACATTGCCATGACCGCCAACACCCGCATCGTTCTTTCCAGTGATCACGCCGCCATTGCGTTGCGCCAAGCGATTGCCACGCATGTCGCCTCTCTAGGTTGGGAGGTGGTCGATATTGGCCCGACGACCCCCGAAAGCACGCATTATCCGCTCCATGGTGAAGCTGCCGCGCGGCATGTGGCCTCCGGCGACTGTCGGTTTGGCATTATTGTCTGCGGCACGGGGCAGGGCATCATGATGGCGGCCAACAAGGTCAAAGGCATCCGCTGTGGCGTCTGTACCGATGAGTTTTCCGCTCGCATGATCCGCCAGCACAACAACGCCAACATGCTGTCGCTTGGCGCGCGTGTGATTGGGGAGGGTCTGGCGCTCAGTGTCGTTGAGGCCTTTTTGACGGCTGAATTTGAGGGCGGTCGTCACGGCACGCGGGTCGATATGATCGACGCTTTGGAACAGTAAGGCACAGGTAGGGAAAAGGGCTGGGCGCGTTAAAGCGCGTCCAAGGCCCGCCGTGCCCAACCGCCCGCAAGCTCTGGATCATCAAGTGCGGCTTCGGGCAGGGTCCAGTAATTCATCCCACGCCCGTCCCCCATCTCGAATTTCTCCGCACCCTCGACTGCGAGGGCTTCGGCGAACGCGTCCTTGGCCTTGAGGTAAATCCGGCCCTCGGAGGAGAGGATCGCGAAAATCTGACCGTCCGAATAGATCGACAGCCCGCCCATCATTTTGCGATGACTGATCGGACCGACGGCCTCAAACAACTCGTGGACAAAGGCGATGTCTTCGTCGGACACGCTCATGATGCGGCCTTTTTCGCGGCTTTGCGGGCCTTTTGACGGCGTTTGTCTTCGGCGGCTTTCAGGGCGGGGGGATAGGACAATCGCGCCCAGTGCATGGCCTCTTCTGGATCGTCCAGAGCACTGTCGGGCAGGGACATGAGGGAGGGTACCACCGTGGTGCCGCCGGATTTTTGATATGAAAATGGGCGCGCGCCAGCCTCAGTAAACGCCGCCTCTGTGCTGGTGTCGGATTTCATCCAGATCGTTCCGCCCAAGAGACAGGCAAACATCACATCCCCATCGACATAAAGCGCAGTGCCGCCAAACATCCGTCCCGTTGTGATCGGCGACAGCGCTGCGAAAAGGTCGCGCGCATGTTCTATCTCGTCGGGGGTAGCGGCCATCAGGTGCCCTGCGTCAGGCTTTCGTCAAACTTGATCGACTCGCCACAGCCACAGGCGTCCACCACGTTCGGGTTGCGGAATTTGAAACCGGATTCCAAAAGCGAGACCTCGTAATCAATCTCGGTGCCAAACAGGAACATCTGCGCCATGGGTGCGATCATCACCCGCGCGCCGTCCTGTTCAACGACCTCGTCCATCGCATCCACCTCGCACACATAGTCCATGGTGTATTCCATCCCGGCGCAGCGCCCTTTTTGATGCCGATGCGCAGGCCTTTGGAGCCATCTTTCTCCATCAACCGCGCGATTTGCTTGGTTGCGGCTGGCGTGAGGGTGACAGCTTGTTTTCCGGGAATGCCGAACATGAGAAGGTCTCCTTTGAGCCTAATCTAGGGTGTTTGGCCCGCGATTCCAAGGTCTGGTAGCTGTGCGCCCACGAACATCACCGCCAGCGTCACCGCAAGGGCCCAGCCGAACGAGGCCAATGTGCCGATGATCACCCATTCCGCCTTTTTTCCGTCTTGCGTCGCCTCAAAGCGCAACACCGATTTCGCCGCGACCAAAAACCCGATGCCGCCCGCCATATTGCCGATCAACAACAGAAAAATCAGCCCGCGTTCCAACAGCCCAATCCAAAACCCGCCCTTATCAAGGCTCTCCTCAATCGGATTGGCACCAAACCCCGCCATCAATTTGCCCACAGCAAACCCGCCCGCGCGGGTGACATAAATCAATCCGGCGGCATAAAGCATGAGTTTGGGCAACCAGGAGAGATCGCCATAGGCACCGGTGGCGTAGATGTCTGGTGTGGCTTTGGCGAAGATCGCAAGGGTGAGCAGGTGCAGCGCTTGGTCGCTGAGATGTGGCAGGAATTTGTCGGAAAAGGCTGTGACCTTGATCGCATCAATGGTGACGTGGACCAACGCAAGAGCGTAAATTGCCGGGGAGGCCACTTGGCCAGTGGTCGCCATGGCGGTGAGCAAGACGATGAGAAAATGCAGAAACAGCGTTTCGGGTTTGGATTTGGTGTCGACCATGGCGGAGGACTGAAACACGTAGTCGGCAAGGACATGGGCGAGGAAAAGTGCGGCGAGGGTTTCAGGCATTGTTGTCAATCCAAGTTTCCATGCTCGCCAATGCGAGAGATATTCTCACGTATTGGGATGCGCGAATTGTTTTCGTAACTGTTTGGCGTGACTTTCCAAGTTTTATCGCTGTCTTTGAAAAGTTTAGATCGTAATCAGGAGACAGAATTTCTTGAATGGTTGCGGCCTGTACTTGCGTCCATTCCGAAGCGTATCCGTCGAGAGCAATTGCGAGAGCATCCTGTGGGGTGGATCGGTCGTAAAGCATTCGTATTCCGGTTGAAGACAGTTTTATGTCTGCCAAGGCTTCCCCCGATTTTACATGCTCTAGTTTTTCTCCAGATACAGAAAATGCTTTTGCCGTTTCCTCATTCAAATCCGGTCCAATCTCACCCTCAACCTCACCCTCTGCAATCCCAATATAACTGTCAAATTCCTCTCCCTGCGCCCGCAAAGCCGCCCGAAACGCCAAAGCGGACCGCAACGCGTATTTCGGCTCGGCCAGTGCGACTTGCCAGCCATCGCCGCGGTGGCGGGTGAAGTGCAGGCTTTCGCCCATCCACTCGGCCTGCGTTGCGGCGCAGTCTTCGAGAGCGGCGAAGGCGCGTTCGATTTTTGCGGGGCCAAGCCCGGTGGAATTGACGAGGTCGCCGGTCAAAACGGCGATTTTACGGGTGTTTTGGGTCATGATGCACCCAATATAGGGTGCGTTTTATGATATGCAACCATTTTAGGGTGCGTTGTTATATTTGCACCCTATATGGGGTGCGTTTTGTGTTATGCACCCAAAACAGGTTGCTCTACGCGGCAAACCGTTCCGGGGCCGTCAACAGCTCCGCCAAACCGTCCAAGGCGGCGCGCACGGGAGGGTCATGGCGGGCGTCATGGTGGCAGACCAGCCATTCGTCATGGGTCAGCGCGGCGATCTCTGGCGAGACCTGCATGAGGCCCGCGACATCGCGCCCGGCGAAGGTTGGCAAGATCGCGCGACCGATGCCTGCAACCGCCATGTCGGCGGCGGAGCGGGCGTCTGAGGCGGTGGCGATGATCTCGTTGGGGAGCGTGCTGCGCAGCCAACGTTCCGACGGCGTGGTTGGCATGTCGTGGTGCAGGGTGACATAGCCCGCCACCTCTGGCCCGGCCGCATATTCGGCATAGGTGATCGGTGAAAGTTTGCGCCCGGCGAGCCAGCTTTGATCTGGACGGCGGTTGCGGATGCCGATGTCGGCTTCGCGTCGGGCAATGTCGACGTTGGAGTTTGAGGCCATCAGGGCCGGACGCCACGCACAGTCCGGCGTCCATATTTTGGACAGGTGACGGGCGACATAGCGCGTGGTCCAACCGCCTGCGGTGATGCGGACTTCGGGCGCTGTGTCTCTGAGTTGAAAGCGGCACAGACGCGTGGCGGCTTCGCGCAGCGCTTCGGCCTCTTGCAACAACGCGCGGCCCTCTGACGTCAATGTGTAGCCGCGGGGGCCACGTTCGAACAAGCGCTTGCCAAGAGTGCGTTCCAGTTCCCCCATGCGGCGGGACAGCGTGGGCTGGGAGGTGCCAGTGGCCTTTTCTGCCCCCGACAGTCCGCCCGCATCCGCCACGGCGAGAAACAGGTAATAATCATCCAATTTTGGCATGCCGCGACCAAGGGCGTCTTTCATTTTTGAAACCTGAATTGCCAATATGTTGGGTGTTTTGGATATACCTCCGTCGTTACAGTCGCTTCAATCTTTTAAAATTGCAACTGTGGAGATGCCCATGTGGCCGGTCTTTCCGATCAATCTGCCGCGTGTCGGCACGCAGGCCCCAACGGGCTATCAGACCGAGAAAGCGCTGCGTGAGGCGGAGCTTCGGCGGCTGCGGGCGCGGGACCGGCGGTGGCAGTTTTGGCTTTGGCCGGGGACCAAACGACGCACCCCAAAGGATCTGCCATAAAAATGGCCTGCCGCCGCAGCGCACAGGCCATTTTGGGTCTCAAATCTGGGTCAAATCCCGGTGTTTACATGAAGCCAAGCTCAAGACGCGCCTCGTCGGACATCATTTCCATGCCCCATGGCGGGTTCCATGTCAGTTCGACATCGACATGTTTCACCCCGGCCAAAGGTTCGATCGCATCGGCCAACCAACCCGGCATTTCGCCAGCAACCGGACAGCCCGGCGCGGTCAGGGTCATCAAGATGAGAACTTCATTTTCATCATTGATATCAATCGTATAGACGAGACCAAGGTCATAAATGTTGACCGGAATTTCCGGGTCATAGACCGTGCGACAGGCCTCAACCACAGCATCATGCAGCGGGTGATCCGTGCTCGACGGTTTGATCAGCGGTGTGCCCTCGACGGGATTTGCCTCTTCGCTCATCTGCGCGTTCTCCTATATCCGAGTGAACATATAGGGAATAGGCGGGCGGGCGTCCAGAGGGGGTGTTACACCGAAATATTTCCACGCCAAGAGCGCAGCGGTCCAAGGCGGGCGGATTTTTTCGACATATGCCGATCCATCCGACCCAAAACCCGCGACAAAAACCGGATGGTGTCACAGACATACGGCCCCTTGTTGAGCATCACACAATCGGCGCGTTGGGCCATGGCGGCGTCAGTGGTTTCAGCACGGGTGGCGAGGCCTTCTTTCATCAGGCCCTCAAGCACCTGCGTGGCCCAGACCACGGGCGTATGCGCCGCTTCACAGAGCCAGAGGATTTCCTCCTGCATCTCCGACATGCGCTCCAACCCGATCTCCACCGCCAAATCGCCGCGCGCGATCATCACGGCGGTCTCACACAAGGCACCCGATTGCACGATCAAACGGGGCAGGTTGCGAATGGCTTGGCTGGTCTCGATTTTCAACACGACACCGGGGCGGTGGCCACCTTCGGTCAGGCGTTTATCGACTTCGGCGATCAAAAGTCGGATGTCTTCGGGCGTCTGCACAAAGGAATAGCCGATCAGATCGGCGCGCCCGACGACGAAATCAAGCGCGCGGCGGTCCTCCTCGGTCAGGGCGGGGATGTCGATCTCGACCGCCGGCAGGTTAAAGCCTTTCTCGGCTTTGAGTTTGACGCCTTCAGGCCCGGCGCGGGTGACTTTCAATTTCGCGCCTTTTGACGTGATTTCAACCACTTCCGCGCCGATTTTTCCGTCATCAATGAACACGGCCATACCGGGGGTCAGCCGGTCGATCAGGTCCGGGTGGCTCAGCGAGAGGGCGGCGTGTTTGGCTTTGGCTTTCGGAGGTTCGCGCAGAATATCAAGCCGATCACCGACACACACCCGCGCTTTGTTGGGACCGGCGACAGCGCTGGTGCGCAGTTTCGGCCCGGCCAAATCCATCAGGATCGGAACATAGCGTCCGATCTCAACGCCCGCTGCGCGGATGTTGGTGATCATCGCGTCCCAGACCTCGGGACCATCATGGGCGCAATTGATCCGCATGGCGTCCGCCCCCGCTCGGATCATGTCACGGGTCAGACTGGGATCAGAGGCGGCCTCGGTCGGGACCGTAACCAAGATGCGCGACCGCGGCGCACCGGAGGCCCCGGTGCCAAAGGCGGTGTCGCGGCGCGCGGCGAGCCGGGCGGGG
>NZ_PYIB01000042.1:0-18728 GCF_009129705.1 Roseobacter sp. TSBP12 | reverse complement strand
CTCAAACTTTTCCTTAGCCATTATGGCCTCCTGTTATTCGATATGGGGATCAAGCCACCCTGTAGGGTAAGCCCGATCCCCGAAGTGGGTTAGGCGAACTTCGCCTGAATTTCTTCCGAGATGTTCGACGGCACAGCTTCGTAGTGATCGAACTGCATCGAGAACTGTGCGCGGCCCGAAGACATGGAACGCAGCGTGTTGATGTAACCAAACATGTTGGCCAGTGGCACGTAGGAGTCGATGGCAATCGCGTTACCGCGGGTGTCCTGCCCCTGTACCTGACCGCGACGTGAGGTCAGATCGCCAATGATACCGCCGGTGTATTCTTCCGGGGTGATCACTTCGACTTTCATGATCGGTTCGAGCAATTTCGCACCGGCTTTGCGCATACCTTCGCGCATGCCCATGCGAGCCGCGATTTCGAACGCAAGCACCGAGGAGTCAACATCGTGGAACTTACCGTCGATCAACGTCACTTTAAAGTCGATCACCGGGAAGCCTGCCAACGGACCGGAGTCCATGACAGAACGGATGCCTTTTTCGACGCCCGGAATGTATTCCTTCGGCACCGCACCACCAACGATTTTGGATTCAAAAGAGAAGCCTTCGCCCGGTTCGGTCGGAGTGATGATGAGTTTAACCTCAGCGTACTGACCCGACCCACCAGACTGTTTCTTGTGGGTGTAGGTGTGTTCGACTTCGTGAGAAATCGTTTCACGATAGGCCACCTGCGGCGCCCCGATGTTCGCTTCGACCTTGAACTCACGGCGCAGACGATCCACGAGAATGTCGAGGTGAAGTTCGCCCATGCCTTTCATGATGGTTTGACCGGACTCAATGTCGGTCTCCACACGGAAGGACGGGTCTTCGGCGGCAAGACGTGCCAGACCTGCGGACATTTTCTCTTGGTCGCCCTTGGTTTTGGGCTCAACTGCGATCTCGATCACCGGTTCCGGGAAGGTCATGGTTTCGAGAACGACCGGATCAGAAGCAGAACACAGGGTATCCCCAGTGGTCGTGTCTTTGAGGCCAGCCAAAGCGATGATGTCGCCGGAGAAGGCTTCTTCGATCTCTTCGCGGTTGTTGGAGTGCATCATCATCATACGACCGACGCGCTCTTTTTTGCCTTTGGTCGAGTTCAGGATACTGTCGCCTTTGTTCATCTTACCGGAGTAGATGCGGGTAAAGGTGAGCGTACCCACGAACGGGTCGTTCATGATTTTGAACGCAAGGCCAGAGAAGGCCATGTCATCATCGGCACGACGCGGGATGTCACGGGTTTCCGTTTCATCGCCGGGTTTGAAGCCCATGTAATCCACAACGTCGAGCGGGCTCGGCAGATAGTCGATCACAGCGTTCAACAGCGGCTGAACGCCTTTGTTTTTAAACGCAGACCCGCAGAGAACCGGAATAAACTTGATCGCCAGCGTGCCTTTGCGGATCAGGCTGCGAAGCGTGTCCACGTCGGGCTCAGCGCCGTCCATCAAGTAGTTTTCCATGGCGTCGTCGTCCATTTCGACGGCAACCTCGATGAGGTTTGCACGCCATTCGTCAGCCAGATCTTTCAAGCTGTCGCGGATGTCGCGCTGTTCCCAGCTCGCACCAAGGTCTTCACCGGCCCAGACCCATTCTTTCATGGTCACGAGGTCGATCATACCTTCCAGCTCGGTTTCAGCCCCAATCGGGATCTGAATCGGAGCCGGGGTTGCGCCGGTGCGGTCTTTGATCATCTTCACACAGTTGAAGAAGTCAGCACCGATCTTGTCCATTTTGTTCACGAACACGATGCGCGGAACTTTGTAGCGGTCAGCCTGACGCCACACGGTTTCGGTCTGCGGTTCAACGCCAGCGTTGGCGTCGAGCACAGCAACAGCACCGTCAAGCACAGCCAGCGAACGTTCAACTTCGATGGTGAAGTCAACGTGGCCGGGCGTGTCGATGATGTTCATCCGAAACTTGGTGTCGGAAGTTGCATCAGCAGTCGGCTCTTCCTGACGCTGCCAGAACGTGGTGGTCGCAGCTGAGGTGATCGTGATGCCGCGTTCCTGCTCCTGCTCCATCCAGTCCATGGTGGCTGCACCATCGTGCACCTCACCGATGTTGTGGGATTTGCCGGTGTAATAAAGGATACGCTCGGAACAGGTGGTTTTACCTGCGTCGATATGCGCCATGATACCAAAATTGCGGTACCGTTCGAGGGGATATTCGCGTGCCATGATGTCGGTCCTACGGGCCTGAGTGATTACCAGCGATAATGGCTGAACGCTTTGTTTGCGTCGGCCATCTTATGCGTGTCTTCGCGTTTTTTCACGGCGGAACCGCGACCGTTGACTGCATCAAGCAGTTCACCGGCAAGACGCTCTTCCATCGTGTTTTCGTTGCGGGCGCGGGATGCGTTGATCAACCAACGGATCGCCAGAGCTTCGCGGCGCTCAACGCGCACTTCAACGGGCACCTGATAGGTGGCACCACCCACACGACGCGAACGCACCTCAACAGAGGGTTTCACATTGTCGAGGGCTTCATGGAACACTTCAACCGGAGCTTTTTTCAGCTTGTCTTCCACGCGGCTCAGCGCGTTGTAAACAATTTTCTCGGCGGCGGATTTTTTGCCGTCGATCATCAGGTTGTTCATGAATTTGGTCAGCACGCGATCGCCATATTTGGCGTCGGGCAGTACTTCGCGCTTTTCAGCGGCGTGACGACGGGACATACCAGTCTCTCCTTACTTCGGACGCTTGGCGCCGTATTTCGAACGACGCTGCTTACGGTCTTTGACGCCTTGGGTATCCAACACACCGCGCAGGATGTGATAACGGACACCAGGAAGGTCTTTCACACGACCGCCACGGATCAGAACCACAGAGTGCTCCTGAAGGTTGTGGCTTTCACCGGGGATGTAGCTGATCACTTCGAAACCGTTGGTCAGGCGAACCTTGGCCACTTTCCGCATAGCGGAGTTCGGTTTTTTCGGTGTGGTGGTGTAGACGCGCGTACAAACGCCACGCTTCTGGGGACACTGCTCCAGGTGCATGGATTTGGAGCGCTTGACTTTGGGCTGACGCGGTTTGCGGATCAGCTGTTGAATCGTTGGCATAGGGCTCTTTCCCGTTTCCTAACTTATGTGCCGCGACGGTGACCTCAGGCGTAAACCTTGAGCCCGTGCCGGGGCGATTTCGAATTTCCAGCATCACGCAAATGCGTAACACAAAAACCCGCAATCGTTCCCATTCCGAGGTGAACGACGCGGTGAGTTCCCAGAGGATCAGAGCGCCTTAAATTGCTCAGATCTTGGCCACTACGATTTAGAACTCGGCACAAACGGGGAGACCCCCCTTAGCCGGATGTCGCGCGGTATATGGAGAGTCGTCCGCCTTGTCAACCGGTGGTCAACGTTTGACGGGGCCATCCGCCTTCTGCCGCAACCGCGCCTCGCGTAGCACGGTGTAAATGCCCGTGGTGGCAATGATCCCTGCCCCGATGAGCGCCCAAAGGTCCGGCCATTCGCCAAAGGCAAAAAGTCCGATCAACAAAGCCCAGATCAGCGCAGTATAGCGAAACGGCGAGACAAAGGAAATCTCGCCCACGCGCATCACCGTGACGGAAAGCACATAGCCAATGATGACAAATCCCGACGTCCCCAAGAGTTGAACGTAACCCAGCGTCGAGAGCGGTTGCCACTGCGACCCAAACGACAATCCCCCCGCCACAACAGTGACCGCGGCCACAGCAGCAAAGGTCACAGTTGCGGTTGGCGCATTTTGGGAAATGGCACGCACCGAGAGGTCACGCACAGTGACAAACCCCATGCCCAGAACGGCCCAAAGCCCCTGCGCGCTAAAGCCTTCTCCACCGGGTTTCACAATCAATAGTACGCCACAAAAGCCGATCAGAATCGCCACGAGGCGACGCCAACCCAATTGATCTTTGAACACAAGCGCGCCGACCACCGTGATGGACAGCGGCAGGGTTTGCATGATCGCGGTGGCATTGGCCAAGGGGATATGGGTGATGGCCGTGAGAAAGGAGAACGATGCGCCGACCTCAGCCCCAGCGCGCAGCAGCGTAAACATCCAGTCCTTGCGGCTTAGATCAAACCGCACCGGCCCGATGAACACCGGCAGGATCACCAAGATCATCGCGATATTCAGAAGCCCGCGCAGGGTCAGTGCCTGCAACAGCGGGATTTCTTCCAGGAGCCCCTTCATGAAGCTGTCGTTGGTGGTAAAGGCCGCCATCGACAGGGCCATGAGAATGGCGCCACGGGTATTGTCGGAGAGTTTCGTCATGGTGCAGGAGGTTCTTTGGCTTTGGCGAGGGGTGGATCGATCCGTTTGATCCTGCGCTATCATTGCTGACACGATGCAGAAAGGAAAACTTGTCCTCTCGTCACATTGGCAGCTCTCGTCGTTGTGGCACAGGCTGTACTGTGCATTATGCGAAGGTGCACAGGCGGGATGGAACGTCGGTGGTAAATCAGTAGTAGATTTGGGTGACAAACGTGGGTGAAAAACTTGTCCTGACGACGATGCGCAATGAGGGTCCGTTCATTTTGGAATGGGTGGCTTGGTATCGTATGCTCGGCTTCGACCATATGATCATTCTCTACAATGATTGTACGGATCACTCCCCTGCTCTGCTCAAAGCACTTGATCAGGCCGGGCTCATCACCGCAGTTCGTTACAACCCCACGCCCTCCGTGCCGATAAAACGCACCGCTTTGAAATTGATGAAAACCCTGCCTCGGGTGCAGGCGGCGGAATGGGTGTTCAATATTGATGTTGATGAGTTCTTGGTGGTCCATGTCGGCGATGGCACGATCCATAATCTGATCGCTCAGTATGATATGGCTGAGACCCATGCCATCGCCGTGCATTGGAAATGTTTTGGCGACAGTGGCGGCGATGAGTGGTGCGATGAGTTTACGCATCGCAGCTTTACCAAGGCCGCGTCCTCCCTGCACACCGTCAACATATTCTTCAAAACGTTGATCCGCTGGCCGCAGGATTTTCGTCATATCGGGATTCATGCGCCAAGGGGATGGCTGGGTGAGTCGCCTTGGGGGCAGCCGCCCAACCTGATGAAGCGCTGCGATGGGGTGACCATGCGCCGGTATGATCCCGAGGGCTCAGTCCAGTACACAAAACCGCAATGGATCACCCACGAGTTTGCGCAGCTCAATCATTACATCACCCGCACCTATGAAAGCTTCGCCCTGAAGATGAACAAACCGTCCTCGGCGGCCAATCGCGACCGCTACACCATGCGGTTTTTCCGCGACAAGAATCGCAATGATGAACCCGATGAGAGAGCGCTGAAATACGCGCCGCGTTTTGAGAGCGCTTATGCCGAGGTCAGCGCTGTTCCGGGGGTGATGCGGCTGCATCATCGCTGTTGTATGGATTACCTTGAGGCCCTCGCAAAGCAAAATGACCGCGATCCAAAGGCGGATCTGCGTTGGCGTCATCATCAGCGTGAAAAGAACAAACTGGGCTGACCCCCCATAGGCACATGCCTCTCCGGCGCGCATTGAGATCATAAAAAGGCCCCCCGCATCTCTGCGAGGGGCCTCTTTTTAAATCATATGGAGACAGGCTTATTCTTGACCTTCGGGGGTTTCGACCATCAGGCTTTCGGCCTCGTCACCCATCACATCCATCACCGGAGCGGCAAGTTGTGCGGCGGCTTCCGCTTCTGCACGGGCTTCCTCGATCACAACATTGTCGCGCTCTTGAGCAATACGGCGGACGCGTTTGGTTGCGCCACCCGTACCAGCCGGGATCAAGCGACCGACGATGATGTTCTCTTTGAGACCAACCAACTTGTCACGTTTGCCCTGAACAGAGGCTTCGGTGAGCACGCGGGTGGTTTCCTGGAACGACGCGGCAGAGATGAACGACCGGGTTTGCAAGGACGCCTTGGTGATCCCCAAGAGGATCGGCTGACCTTTCGCCGGACGGCCGCCTTTGGACTCGGCTTTGGCGTTGGCTTCGTCAAACTCGGCCTTGTCCACAGCTTCGCCTTTGAGCAACGTGGTTTCCCCGGAGTCGAGGATTTCCCATTTCTGCAACATCTGACGCACGATGACTTCGATGTGCTTGTCGTTGATCTTCACGCCTTGCAGACGATAGACCTCCTGCACCTCGTCGATCATGTACACAGCCAGAGCCTCGACACCCATAATCGCCAGAATGTCATGCGGCGCCGGGTTGCCGTCCATGATGTAGTCACCCTTCTGAACGAAGTCACCTTCGGCCACAGGGATGTGCTTGCCTTTCGGCACCATGTACTCGACGGGTTCCTTGGTCTCATCCGACGGTTCGATCGAGATGCGGCGTTTGTTTTTGTAGTCCTTGCCAAAGCGCACATAGCCGTCAATCTCCGCGATGATCGCGTGATCTTTCGGACGACGGGCTTCAAAGAGCTCGGCCACACGCGGCAGACCACCGGTGATGTCCTTGGTCTTCGCGCCTTCGCGCGGAATACGCGCCACAACGTCACCGGCCTGAATGTCCTGACCGTCTTCGATCGAGAGAACCGCATCCACGGACATCAGATAGGTCACCGGGTTGCCCACATCATTGCGGACCGGTTCGCCGTCTTCGCCAAGGATCAGGATCTCAGGCTTCAGATCGCCACCTTTCGGCACAGAGCGCCAATCGGTCACGATTTTCTGGGTCATGCCGGTGGCATCATCGGTGTCGTCACGGACCGAAAGACCCGAGATGAGATCGACGAATTTCGCCTTACCGCCTTTTTCCGCGATGATCGGAAGGGTGTAGGGGTCCCATTCAAACAGCTTGTCGCCACGGGCAATCATTTTGCCCTCTTCGGCAAACACTTTCGTGCCATAGCCGAGTTTGTAGGACGCCCGTTCCACGCCTTGATCGTCCACGATCACCAACTGCATGTTCCGACCCATGACGATTTTCTCGCCATGTTTGTTTTCAAGCAGCATGGCATTGCGGAACAACGCTTTGCCTTCTTGGTTGGCTTCCTGGAACGACTGCTGACCACCCTGCGCCACGCCGCCGATGTGGAAGGTCCGCATCGTCAGCTGTGTGCCCGGTTCCCCGATGGACTGAGCCGCGATGATGCCGACGGCCTCACCCTGGTTCACCATGGTGCCGCGTGCGAGGTCGCGACCATAGCACATGGCGCAAACGCCTTCTTCGGCTTCACAGGTCAGCGGGCTGCGCATCCGCATGGAGGCAATCCCGGCGGCTTCGATCAGATCGGCTTTGCGTTCGTCGATCAGTTCGTTTTTCGACACGAGGACTTCGTCGGTGCCCGGACGCAACACGTCTTCTGCGGCCACGCGGCCCAGAAGGCGCTCTGCGAGAGAGGCCACAACTTCACCGTCGTTGACAGCCGCTTCGGCGGTGATCGCCAATTCGGTGCCACAGTCAACCTGACGCACGATACAGTCTTGAGCGACGTCCACGAGACGACGGGTCAAATACCCGGAGTTCGCCGTTTTCAACGCCGTATCGGACAGACCCTTACGCGCACCGTGTGTCGAGTTAAAGTACTCGAGCACGGTCAGGCCTTCTTTAAAGTTCGAGATAATCGGCGTTTCGATGATCTCGCCCGACGGTTTCGCCATAAGGCCGCGCATGCCGCCCAGCTGTTTCATCTGGGTGACAGACCCACGCGCCCCGGAGTGGGCCATCATGTACACCGAGTTCGGTTCCATTTCGGCGCCATTCTCATCGCGCTTGTTGGCCGAGATGGTGGACATCATCGCTTCGGTGACTTTGTCGTTACACTTCGACCAGGCGTCGACAACTTTGTTGTACTTCTCGCCCTGAGTGATCAGGCCGTCCATGTACTGTTGTTCAAAGTCGCGCACCTGATCGCGGGTCGCGTCGACCAACGTCCATTTGTTGTCGGGGACAACCATGTCGTCCTTGCCGAAAGAAATCCCGGCTTTGAACGCTTCTTTGAAGCCCAAAGACATGATCTGGTCACAGAAGATAACCGACTCTTTCTGACCGCAATAGCGGTAGACGGTGTCGATGACCTGCTGCACTTCTTTCTTACGCAACAGACGGTTGACCAGGTCAAACGGCGCTTTCGCGTTGAGCGGCAACAGACCGCCAAGGCGCAAACGGCCCGGCGTGGTTTCAAAGCGTTTCCACACTTCTTGGCCATGCTCGTCGATCTGTTTGATCCGGGCGGTGACTTTGGCGTGCAAATGCACAGCACCGGAACTCAGAGCATATTCCACCTCGTCGATGTTGGAGAAGACCATGCCTTCGCCTTGCATGCCTTCGCGCTCCATCGAGATGTAGTAAATGCCCAAGATCATATCCTGCGACGGCACGATGATCGGTGCGCCGTTGGCAGGCGACAGAACGTTGTTCGTGGACATCATCAAGACACGCGCTTCAAGCTGTGCTTCGAGTGACAGCGGCACGTGAACAGCCATCTGGTCGCCGTCAAAGTCGGCGTTAAAGGCCGAACAGACGAGCGGGTGAAGCTGAATCGCTTTGCCTTCGATCAATGTGGGTTCGAACGCCTGAATACCCAAACGGTGCAAGGTCGGCGCACGGTTGAGGAACACCGGGTGTTCGCGGATCACCTCGTCCAGGATGTCCCACACTTCAGGACGCTCTTTTTCCACCAATTTCTTGGCTTGCTTCACAGTGGAAGACAGACCTTTGGCTTCAAGACGCGAGTAGATGAACGGCTTAAACAGTTCGAGCGCCATCTTTTTGGGCAAACCACATTGATGCAACTTCAGTTCCGGCCCGGTCACAATGACCGAACGACCGGAGAAATCGACGCGTTTGCCCAAAAGGTTTTGACGGAAACGACCCTGTTTGCCTTTCAGCATGTCGGAGAGCGATTTCAACGGACGCTTGTTGGCCCCCGTGATCACGCGGCCACGACGACCGTTGTCGAACAACGCATCCACAGATTCCTGCAACATCCGTTTTTCGTTACGCACGATGATGTCGGGCGCACGCAGTTCGATCAGACGTTTCAGACGGTTGTTCCGGTTGATCACACGACGGTAAAGGTCGTTGAGATCGGAAGTCGCGAAACGGCCACCATCGAGCGGCACCAACGGGCGGAGTTCCGGCGGGATCACGGGGATCACGGTCAGGATCATCCACTCCGGGCGGTTGCCGGATTCAAGGAAGCTTTCAACGATCTTCAGACGCTTGATGATCTTCTTCGGTTTCAGCTCGCCAGTCGCCTCTTTGAGGTCTTCGCGAAGCTGGTCCGCGGTGCTCTCAAGGTCGATGTTGCCAAGCATTTTACGGATCGCTTCGGCACCGATGTCGGCCTCGAATGCGTCCATGCCGTAGAGATCCTGGGCGTCCATGAACTCTTCTTCGGTCATCATCTGACCGTAGGTGAGGTCGGTGAGACCCGGTTCGATCACAACGTAGTTTTCGAAATACAGCACGCGTTCCAGATCACGCAGCGTCATGTCGAGCATGAGGCCGATCCGGCTCGGGAGCGATTTCAAGAACCAAATATGGGCGACAGGGGCCGCCAATTCGATATGGCCCATACGCTCGCGACGCACCTTTTGCAGCGTGACTTCCACACCACATTTTTCGCAGACAACGCCGCGATATTTCATGCGCTTATATTTGCCGCACAGACATTCGTAGTCTTTGATCGGGCCAAAAATACGCGCACAGAACAGACCGTCACGTTCCGGTTTAAACGTCCGGTAGTTGATGGTTTCCGGCTTTTTGATTTCGCCGTAGGACCACGACAGAATCCGCTCCGGGGAGGCCAAGGACACTTTGATCTCGTCAAAGGTCGTCGGCTGCGCCATCGGATTAAACGGGTTGGCTGTGATTTCCTGGTTCATCTTTTGAATTCCTCAAATTGTCGCGGAAGGGGGGAAGAATAAGGGCCAAAGCCCTTATTCTTCATCCTCCGAATCCAGGAGTTCCATGTTGAGGCCGAGGCCGCGGACTTCTTTGACGAGCACGTTAAAGCTCTCCGGCACGCCGGCTTCAAAGTTGTCTTCGCCCTTGACGATCGACTCATAGACCTTGGCACGGCCGGCCACGTCATCCGACTTGACCGTAAGCATTTCCTGCAGGGTGTAGGCGGCGCCGTAAGCTTCGAGCGCCCAGACTTCCATCTCCCCGAAACGCTGACCCCCGAACTGCGCCTTACCACCGAGCGGCTGCTGGGTGACAAGCGAGTACGGACCCGTGGAACGGGCGTGGATTTTGTCGTCCACAAGGTGATGCAGTTTCAGCAGGTATTTCATGCCCACCGTGACCTTACGCGCGAATTGCTCACCGGTGCGGCCATCAAACAGGATGGATTGCGCAGAGGTGTCAAAGCCCGCTTTGGCCAAGGCTTCGTTGATATCGGCCTCTTTCGCCCCGTCGAAAACCGGCGTTGCGATCGGAACACCGCGGGTCACGTTGCCCGCCGCTTCCAGAAGGTCGTCATCTTCCATCGGTTCAAAGCCTTCGTCATAGACGTCCTGGCCATAAACGAATTTCAGAGCATCCCGCACCGGGGTCATGTCGCCAGAGCGACGGTATTCCCGCAGGCCTTCTTCGACCTGTTGGCCCAGACCGCGCGCGGCCCAACCCATGTGCGTTTCAAGGATCTGACCAACGTTCATACGCGACGGCACGCCCAGCGGGTTCAAACAGAAATCGACCGGGGTCCCGTCTTCGAGGAACGGCATGTCCTCCATCGGAACCACGCGCGAAATCACACCTTTGTTGCCGTGACGACCGGCCATTTTATCACCCGGCTGAAGCTTACGCTTCACGGCGATAAAGACTTTGACCATTTTCATCACGCCCGGCGGAAGATCGTCGCCACGACGGACTTTTTCGACCTTGTCTTCAAAACGGTGCTCAAGAGCCCGTTTCTGAGCTTCGTACTGTGCGTTCAAAGCCTCAACGATGGTGGCATCGTCTTCGTCTTCAAGCGCAAGCTGCCACCACTGACCCTTGGACAGTTGCGACAACAGATCTTCGTCGATGATCACGCCGGGCTTCACGCCCTTCGGACCTTTGACGGCAACCTTACCCATGATCATGGTCTTGAGACGCGCATAGATGTTGCGGTCGAGGATGACCATCTCATCGTCACGGTCGCGTGCGAGGCGTTCGATTTCCTCACGCTCGATCTGCACGGAACGTTCGTCTTTTTCCACACCATGGCGGTTGAAGACGCGCACTTCCACGATCGTCCCGTAGTCGCCCGGCTTCACCCGCAGCGAGGTGTCACGCACGTCGGAGGCTTTCTCACCAAAGATGGCGCGCAGGAGTTTCTCTTCCGGCGTCATCGGGCTTTCGCCCTTCGGTGTGATTTTACCAACGAGAATGTCACCCGGCTCAACGTGAGCACCGATGTACACGATCCCGGCTTCATCCAAGTTGCGCAGAGCTTCCTCGCCGACGTTCGGGATGTCGCGGGTGATCTCTTCCGGCCCAAGCTTGGTGTCACGGGCGGCGACTTCGAATTCCTCGATGTGAACCGAGGTGAAGACGTCGTCACGCGAGATGCGCTCGGAGATCAGGATGGAGTCTTCGTAGTTGTAGCCATTCCAAGGCATAAACGCGACCATCACGTTTTTACCCAAAGCCAGCTCGCCCATATCGGTGGACGGGCCATCCGCAATGACTTCGCCTTTGCCAACCGATTGGCCCACATTCACCAGCGGACGCTGGTTGATACAGGTGTTTTGGTTCGAGCGCTGGAACTTGCGCAGACGATAGATGTCCACACCCGGATCGCCCGGCTCCAGATCGGCGGTGGCGCGCACAACGATACGGGTTGCGTCGACTTGGTCGATCACGCCCGCGCGTTTCGCCTGAATCGCAGCGCCGGAGTCGATGGCGACTTTGCCTTCCATCCCAGTGCCGACCAGCGGCGCTTCTGCGCGCAACAGCGGCACAGCCTGACGTTGCATGTTCGAGCCCATGAGAGCGCGGTTGGCGTCGTCGTTTTCAAGGAACGGGATCAAAGCGGCCGCCACAGAAACCAGCTGTTTCGGCGACACGTCGATGAGATCGACATTGGCCGGCGTGTTCAGCGCGTGCTCGCCCGACTGACGGGTGGACACCAGATCGTCGGTGAATTTGCCGTTTGCATCAAGCGATGCGTTGGCCTGTGCCACGGTGTGACGCATTTCTTCGGTCGCGGACATATACTGCACTTCGTCGGTCACCTGACCGTCGGTCACACGACGGTACGGGGTTTCGATGAAACCGTATTTGTTGACACGGGCAAAGGTGGCCAACGAGTTGATCAGACCAATGTTCGGACCCTCGGGAGTCTCAATCGGACACATCCGACCGTAATGCGTGATGTGAACGTCACGCACTTCAAAGCCAGCTCGTTCGCGGGTCAAACCGCCCGGCCCAAGCGCCGAAAGACGACGTTTGTGCGTCACTTCGGAGAGCGGGTTGGTTTGGTCCATGAACTGCGACAACTGCGAGGAGCCGAAGAATTCGCGCACCGCAGCAGCAGCCGGTTTGGCGTTGATCAGGTCTTGCGGCATGACCGTGTCGATCTCGACCGAGGACATGCGTTCTTTGATCGCGCGCTCCATGCGGAGCAGGCCAACGCGGTACTGGTTTTCCATCAGCTCGCCAACGGAACGCACACGACGGTTGCCCAAGTGGTCAATATCGTCGATGTCGCCACGACCATCGCGCAGCTCAACCAGCGCCTTGATACAGGCAACAATGTCTTCGCGACGCAGGGTGCGTTGTGTGTCTTCGGCATCAAGGTCAAGACGCATGTTCATTTTGACGCGACCCACGGCCGAAAGGTCGTAGCGCTCAGAGTCAAAGAACAAGGTGTCGAACAGGCCAGAGGCCGCATCAACGGTCGGCGGTTCACCCGGACGCATCACGCGGTAGATGTCCATGAGCGCGGTTTCGCGGTTCATGTTTTTATCTGCCGCCATGGTGTTGCGGATGTATGGACCGACATTGATCCCGTCGATGTCGAGCACCGGAATCTCGGTGATGCCCGCGTCCAACAAATCTTTCAACGTGCCGCCAATGACGGAGCCGTCTTTGTCGAATTCATAGGTGATCTCGTCACCCGCTTCGACATAGATCGCACCTGTGGTTTCGTTGATGATGTCCTTGGCGGAGTATTTGCCGAGGATGTTATCAAACGGCACCAAAAGATTGGTGATCGTGCCTTCGTCGAGGATTTTCTTGACCGCACGCGGGGTCATTTTATCGCCGGCTTTGCAAATGATTTCGCCGGTATCAGCATCCACCAAATCGTAAGCCGGACGTGTGCCGCGCACACGCTCGGGGAAGAACTTGGTCACCCAACCCTTGTTCTTCTCAAGCTTGTAATCGACGGTGTTGTAATAGGCGTCACAAATTGCCTCCTGATCGAGACCCAGCGCGTAAAGCAGCGTGGTGACCGGGAGTTTGCGGCGGCGGTCGATACGCGCAAAGACGATGTCTTTGGCGTCGAACTCGAAGTCGAGCCAGGAGCCGCGGTAGGGAATAATGCGGCAGGCGAACAAAAGTTTACCCGAAGAGTGGGTTTTGCCTTTGTCGTGGTCAAAGAACACGCCCGGGGAGCGGTGCATCTGGGACACGATCACGCGCTCGGTGCCGTTGACGACGAAGGTGCCGTTCGGGGTCATCAGGGGCATATCGCCCATGAACACGTCTTGTTCTTTGATGTCTTTGACCGATTTTGCGCCGGTGTCTTCGTCCACATCAAACACGATGAGACGCAGCGTGACCTTCAGCGGGGCCGCGTAGGTCATGTCGCGCTGTTGACATTCTTCAACGTCATATTTCGGTTTTTCAAGCTCGTATTTGACGAACTCAAGCACGGCCGTCTCATTGAAATCCTTGATCGGGAACACCGATTGGAAAACACCTTTGATGCCTTCGCCGTCCAAGGGGACGGGGCTGTCGCCGGATTTGAGGAAAAGATCGTAAGAAGATTTCTGAACCTCGATGAGGTTCGGCATTTCAAGCACTTCACGAATTTTGCCGTAGTACTTGCGGAGCCGTTTCTGGCCAAGGAAGGTCGAAGCCATTGCGCGTCTTTACCTTTCGAATTTTCGCGAGCCACAGCCTCCGGTGGGCGCCGGTGGAAGTGCCCTGACGAAACAGAGATGTTCGGTCTATTCCTGCCCCCGTCCCAAAGGGGGCTCCCGACCGCTGAACCTCTCCTGAGAAAACGCCCTTTCCCCGCAAATCTGCGAAAGGCCCTTTCTAAGACAGGTTAAGCTGGACCCAAGAAATCTCGGGTCCAGCCATTATTTTGTTCGGCCCATAAGGGCCAAAGGCGATTAGGCCAGCTCGACAGTCGCGCCAGCTGCTTCCAGCTTGGCTTTGATTTCGTCAGCTTCAGCTTTGGCAACGCCTTCTTTGATTTTGCCGCCAGCTTCAACGAGATCTTTTGCTTCTTTGAGGCCCAGGCCGGTGATGCCGCGGACTTCTTTGATCACGTTGATTTTGGATGCGCCGGCGTCTTTGAGGACGACGTCGAATTCGGTTTGCTCTTCAGCGGCTGCGCCACCGGCGTCTGCCGGGCCAGCCATCATCACAGCGCCGCCAGCGGCGGGCTCGATGCCATACTCGTCTTTGAGGATGGTTTTCAGTTCTTGTGCTTCGAGAAGGGTGAGACCCACGATCTCTTCTGCAAGTTTCTTCAGATCAGCCATTGTACTGTTTCCGTTCGTTTAAGATGTGTTCCAACGCGTGTGTTTACAACCACGTCGGTCTCTGATTGCTTATGCAGCAGCCTTGTCTTCAATTGTAGACAGGATGCTCGCGATGTTCGAAGCAGGTGCGCCAATCGCGCCAGCGATGTTGGAAGCAGGTGCGCCAATACAGCCAACGATGGAAGCAATAAGCTCCTCGCGGGACGGCATTTTCGCAACGGCCTTCACACCGTCAACGTCGAGAGCGGTCTCACCCATTGCACCGCCAAGGATCACGAATTTTTCGTTATCTTTGGCATAGGCATCGGCAACCTTGGCCGCAGCCACAGGGTCTTCCGAATAGGTGAGAACGGTCATACCCGTCAGGAAATCAGCAAGGCTTGCGCAAGGCTTTCCTTCAAGGGCGATTTTGGCGAGCTTGTTCTTGGCAACGCGAACGGACCCACCAACTTCACGCATACGCGCGCGCAGGTCCTGCATCTGAGCAACCGTGAGACCTTCGTAGTGGGCAACCACAACGACGCCAGAGCTGTCAAAGATTTGGCCGAGCTCGTCGACCATTTTTTCTTTTTGTGCTCTATCCACAGTTTTACTCCAAGTATGGGAGAGAAAGCGCCCTCCCGGCTCAATTCTACCGGCATAACCGGCACGAAGTCCGTTACGGGCTGCGCCAAAGTCGCCCGAGGTCAAGCCCTCGGAGAAACTTGTCGTCTTCCCGTCTCAGGCAGGAATTATAGAGAGAAACCCCTCGACCCACCGTCTTGGACGAAACGCAAAACAGCGCACGACGAATCGCACGCTGGGTTGCATGAAGCGGTTTAGATGGAATTAAGAGAGAGAGCAAGGGGGTGAAGTGCCTGAGACACACATCCCGGACACGCCACCACATGAGAAAAGTTTAGCCGAAAACCCGCGCGCGCTCAACATAGCCAAAAGGACATAGACAAAAGGCGCCCCCAAAGGAGCGCCTTTCAAATCTTATTCAATGTCCGCCAGAGCGAAAATCAATTCCCAGTCGCGGAGTCCACAGCGATGGAAACGCCCGGGCCCATCGAAGAGGACACAGACACTTTACGCATGTAGGCGCCTTTTGCGCCGGTCGGCTTGGCTTTTTGAACCGCATCCACGAAAGCGCGGATGTTTTCGGCCAGTTGCTCGGCGGAGAAGGAGGCTTTGCCAACGCCTGCGTGCACAACGCCGGCTTTCTCTGCTTTGAACTGAACTTCGCCGCCTTTGGCTGCTTCCACGGCCGCTTTCACGTCCATGGTTACGGTGCCAATTTTCGGGTTCGGCATCAGGTTGCGCGGACCAAGGATTTTACCAAGGCGACCCACGATCGGCATCATGTCCGGGGTTGCAATGCAACGATCGAACTCGATTTTGCCAGACTGAATGGTCTCCATCAAATCCTCTGCACCAACGATGTCAGCGCCTGCGGCGGTGGCTTCGTCTGCTTTCGGGCCACGGGCAAACACGGCCACACGGACGGTTTTACCAGTGCCGTTCGGCAAGGTCACAACGCCGCGAACCATTTGGTCTGCGTGACGCGGATCAACACCGAGGTTCAGCGCGATTTCGACGGTTTCGTCAAATTTTGCGGTTGCGTTGGATTTGACCAATGCCACGGCGTCTTCAACGGTGATGTTTTCTTTGCCTGCAAATGCTGCACGGGCTGCAACGGTGCGTTTACCAAACTTAGCCATTACTTCACCTCGATGCCCATGGAACGTGCAGAGCCGAGGATGATTTTCATCGCCGCTTCGACGTCGTTTGCGTTCAGGTCTTTCATTTTCGCTTCAGCGATCTCACGCACCTGAGCCAAGGTCACGGTGCCGGCAGACGTACGACCCGGGGTTTTGGAACCAGAGGTCAGTTTTGCCGCTTTTTTCAGGAAGTAGGACGCCGGGGACGTCTTGATGTCCATGGTGAAGGACTTGTCCTGATAGTAGGTGATCACGGTCGGGCACGGCGCGCCGGGCTCCATGTCCTGTGTCTTGGCGTTGAACGCCTTACAGAATTCCATGATGTTGATGCCGCGCTGACCAAGCGCCGGACCCACGGGCGGGGACGGGTTTGCTTTGCCTGCGGGCACTTGCAGCTTGAGGCTGCCCACGAGTTTTTTTGCCATTGGCTTTTTCCTTTTCCAACCCCCATAAGACGCGTCTCATAAGGAACTTATGTTGTGTGGTCTGACTTGGAACGCGCGCGCCCCGCCTCTCCCACAAGAATGTCACACCCTAGGGATGCAACGTCATTCAGGGCCGTTTATTGACCTGAGTGAATTCCAATTCGACCGGGGTGGCCCGGCCAAAGATCGACACCGACACTTTGAGGCGCTGGCTGGCTTCGTCGACTTCTTCGACCATGCCGTCAAAGCCTTCGAATGCGCCTTCGCCCACGGACACCTGTTCACCCACTTCGAAGGTGATGGTGTTGCGCGGCGCTTCCGCACCCTCTTCGACGCGACCAAGGATGGCCTCGACTTCAGAATCGCGCATCGGCATCGGCTTGCCAAAAGAGCCCAAGAACCCGGTCACCCGGTTGATCGAGTTGATCAGGTGATAGCCCTGGTCGGTCATTTCCATCCGCACGAGCACATAGCCCGGCATGAAACGCCGCTCAACGGTCACCTTTTTGCCCCGGCGCACTTCGATGACCTCTTCGGTCGGCACCAAAACTTCTTCGATCTGATCCTGAAGGCCTTTTTCTTCCACGGCAGTCCGGATCGCTTCGGCGATTTTTTTCTCGAAGTTCGAGAGAACGCTCACCGAGTACCAACGCTTCGCCATGGTGCTTTTGCCTTTTTTTGCTCCAACCCTTCGGGCCGGATGTCGTTAAATGTCATGCACATATGTGCTCGCCCCGGAACAATAAAGCGGCGCGCAACTCGAATCGTTGCACGCCCGTCCGGAAGATTGCGCCCGCTCTATAGCGTCGAGCGCGTGAGTTCAACCCTTTAGACGCTCAGATCGCCCCGCGCCCGCATACAGACATTGCACGCAAGGATCACGAATGCGACGGCGGCATATTAGCCAAAGAGGCTCAAAAAGCCCTGAAGGCCAAAGCGGATGCCGAGATCAACGAGGAAGAAGAACGTCCCCACGAGGGCGGCCATCACGAACACCATCATCGTGGTCAACAAGACCTCGCGGCGGGTCGGCCAGACGATCTTGGTCACCTCAGCGCGAACTTGCTGAATGAACTGAAGCGGATTTGTTTTCGTGGCCATTGTGATGTCCTGAACTCTCTTGGTCTTGGCGCATCTACGCCACAGCGGAACGGATTTCAACCCCGAAGGCACGAAAGACAGAGCCAGGCCTGTCCCGGTGCCGTCTTTCAGGCGGAGCACGCACTGACGGCAGGCGATGAACGACATAGATGGGAAGTGGCAGGGGCACACAGACTCGAACTGTGGGCCTACGGTTTTGGAGACCGTCGCTCTACCAACTGAGCTATACCCCTAAGGCCGAGGTGGGAAATACGAAAGGCGCGCTCGCTTTGCAAGTCGAAAAAGTCGATTGCGGTGAAAAGGCACTGCTGTTCTGTTCAATACACCCATCCAAAAGGCCGCAAAGCGCGCGTACAACATGCGCTCATTGGGGCCTCGATTTCATAAAGAGATGCACGGGCTGGCTTTGATGATCATTCAGAACGCCCTTAGATCTAGCTGACGATTCCTGAGCGTGACTGCTCTCCATCGGAGCCGCACGGGCGCGCCTCCAAACAAAAAGGCCCCGCTTTTGCGAGGCCTTTCTATGCGATCTTACTCGACGATCTTCGACACAGCTTTGTCAGTGCGTCTCGGGATCGTCTCGTTTACTCGACGATCTTCGACACAACGCCGGAACCGACCGTGCGGCCACCTTCGCGGATGGCGAAGCGCAGGCCTTCTTCCATCGCGATCGGGGCGATCAGTTCAACGTTGAACTTCAAGTTGTCGCCCGGCATCACCATTTCGGTGCCCTCAGGCAAAACAACAGTCCCGGTCACGTCAGTGGTGCGGAAGTAGAACTGCGGACGGTAGTTTGCGAAGAACGGCGTGTGACGGCCGCCCTCTTCCTTGGTCAAGATG
>NZ_PYIB01000041.1:0-198926 GCF_009129705.1 Roseobacter sp. TSBP12 | reverse complement strand
GCACATGAGTGGCCGCTAGTGTGTCCAAAGTTTTCCCGGCGCGCACGATGGTTCCGGTGAAGAACGGCGCAAATTCATAGAGCGGTACTTCGGCCACGTGATCGGTCCCGGTGTGGTCGAAAACGGTCAGAACCTCACCCTTTTGCGACCAGACAAGGACGATATGGCCAGATGACATATAAGCCAACGCGGGCCAGGCCTTGGGCGTGATCGCGGCCAGATGGGTGACTTCGGCGGAGAGGCCCGTCAGGCCAATCGCACGCGCCATGGCGGCGGGGGCGACATCTTCGCCAGTTTGATCCGCAAAGCTTTCAATCAGGTCAGAGATCATCGCGCGTTGACCAAAACGCGCGGCAAGTGTCGCGACCAATTCGGCACGTTGCAGAAACTTGCGCGAAAACACCGTTTGGTCCAGACGCGGGGCCGGTTCCGGCTCCGGGATCTGGACCTGTTGCTGAGTCTGCGGGAAAATATCAGCAGGTTCAACAGGGGTGGCGACCTGCGCCTCTTGGTGCTGTGTGACCGTTTCGTCCTGTATCATTTGCGGAGCAGGCGGCACATCACGGGCCGCTTGGCGCGCCTTGGCTTCGGCTTTCACCTCTGCCGCATCGCGTTTGGGTTTGCGCGCGGCTTCTGCGGCTTGGCGGGCCTTTTCAACGCGCTGTGCCTTGGCTCTTTCACGTGCCTCGCGTTCCTCGGCGCGCAGCTTTTCGGCTACCTCTTCGCGCAGCCGTGCCTCACGCGCCGTGTCGGCCACCTTGCGCCGCACCGCCTCGGTCGCTGCGCGTTTCTTTTCCACCATCGGATCAACTACGCGCGCAGGGTTATGAACCGCAGGTGCCACTTTCGTTTTCAGACCACCCCGGCCTTGGGACCCCAGATGAACGGTCAAAGGGGCCTTTGGACGATTGGACACATCTTCGGGAGTCTCAGGCCTGGCTGAGGTGACAGTAAAAGCAAGTTTTGGTGCTTTCCTCATATGTCCACCCCATCGGCCAGTGCTCCTGACACACGCGCGATCTCAAGTTCGGTCAGGGCAATTTCATATTTCAAATCAATATGTTTCAACTCATCGCGGATCATTTGCTCATAGACGCTCAACACGTCCATGACGCTTTTTTGCCCGGCTTCGAATTGGTCTTGGAAAATGCGGTAATTGGCGCGGGTTTGTTCGACCAAATCGGCAGCGTCACGTTCTTGGCGGCGCAGGGCCGAGAGTTGACTATCGAGCCGCGCCCTTTTGCGTGCGGAGGTTTCACGCGCCTTTGCGACCTGTGCGCTGGCGGCCAATTCACGCGCACGGCTGGCCTCCATTTCCGCGCCAGTGCCAAGCCCCAAGCCCGCCCCATCATAGGCAGCTCCGGTGCTGTTCTTCTGACCCAAAAGGGTGGAGGCGGAGAGGGTCGGCAACATCGCGGCACGCTGTGCTTTGGCCTCTGCAATGGTGCGTTTGGCCTCGGCTTCGGCGCGCAGAACCTCAAGCGTCGTCACAGAGCCGGAGGGCAAAGAAATCCCCATGGCCTGATCAAGAACCGGGAGCTTGACGCCGCCGGTCAGCGTGTCCAGCTCCGCCCATGCGCTGTCTTCAGCCTCGCGGTGGGTGCTGGTTTCATGCTGCATTTCCGACAGGGTCGAGCGCACGACACGTTGATCCGACAGGCTCGACGCGCCGCCTTTGACCCGCTCAGTGACAACCCGATTGAACTCCTGCATTCGGCCCAAGCCACGCTCGGCCATGCCTGATTTTTCATGAGCCTCGGCGGCGGTGATGTAAAGCGTAAGCCCCTCATACAGCCGGTCATTGACGTCTTGCGACAGTGCCACAGCGGAAACTTCGACATCGGCGGCGGCAAATTCGCGCTCGGCCTTGTGTTTGCCGTTGTCATAGAGGGTGACGTCCACCAACAGGCCCGCGACCACTTCGCCCAAAGAATTGAGCGTGATCGAGGGGCCGATGGTCGGCATCCAATTGGTAGAGCGGGCAATCGCGCGCATTTTGGAGGCGCGCAATTCGGCTTCGGCCACACCCGACGAGGTGGCAAGCACGGCGGTTGCGACCGTGTCGTAGGCGGAGCCGGGCGTTAACACCGAACGACGCGCGATCAGATCAGAAATCAAGGGCGAGGCTTCACCGGAATTGGCGGCAGAGAGGCTTGGGGTTGCGGGGTCTTTGGCCTCGGCAACCGTTCCGGCTTTCGCCCCTGTATTGCCCTTGAAAAAGGCCACAGGCTTGACGTCAAGCAGGTTTGATACCCCAGACGAACCGGCGGTACAGCCAGTCACAAACACTGCCGCCCCCAAGAGCGCACTCAATTTACCCAAAGACTTCATACCACCCGTCGCGCTCCCCCGCCCCCGCGCTTCCTTAGCGAGTGCGGGCACAGAAACGCACCCGCCCCCATTGTTTTCACCGTTACGGCAGGACCACTTCGATGTGGTGATCAATCATCACTTGATCATCGCCCAGCGTATAGATGTCGTAGGTCGCACCATCAATCGTGGCGCTGTCCCCCGTCACCGCCCCACCTTCAAGCACCACGCGATCGTCTGCGCCACCATGGATGGTCAAAACGCCATCTTCGCCTACGATCCGGTCCAAATCAGCCGTAGACAGCGTGACCTCACCGCCGTTGACGAATTGAAGATCAATCGCGCCAAGGTCGAATTGATCAAGCCCGGAATTGTCGATATCCACCTCGAAATAGGCCCCATCGGGACGTTCGTTTGTGGTGTCGAGCACGAGCAATGTATCGGACTGGTTGCCCGCCACATCTTCGAACGCGATGACAATCTGGTCGCCGTTCGACACATGGCTGCCAAAGTTGAGCAAGGTCTGCGCCCCAAGGTCATAATCGGTGTGCGAAATCTCGGTCGAGGACCCGCTTTCATCGAGAGAATAGACCGACACATCGTCGCCCATCTCACTGACGGAGACCGAATGCACCCCATCCGTGCCGCGCGTCACGGTTTCGACGAAGGGTGACGAAACCTCGGTGTCGATGGTGACCTGCGCCGTCTCGGTGCGCGTGTTGCCAGCGGCATCGGTGGCGTCGATTTGCACATTGGCGGCATAGGTTCCTTCGGGAATTTCACCAGCTGCGTAGCTCACGCTCCAATTGCCCGCCGCATCGACAGAGGCAAGATGGCGAATGCCGTTGAGGGTCACATAAACAGTCGATCCCGGCTCAACAAACCCGGTCAAAGTTGCACCAGAGTGCACCTCCGCGAGGTTGATAAACATGTCGCCGCTGGCATCCCCGTTCAGGCCCAAAGAGGTGACCAAAGTGTCATAGGTGATGGTTTCAGACAGAGATGCAGTGTTGCCCGCCGGGTCTGTCGCATTGATGATCACATTGGCGGAGCCTTCGCCGGAGGGCAGCGCAGAGGCCGGAATGGTCGCGGACCAATTGCCAGAGCCATCGACCGCGGCCATGTAGTTTTGGCCTTGGAAGGACAGCACAACCGTCGAGCCCACTTCAACCGTCCCGGCAAGTTGAACGCCAGATTGGGCCTCAAGACCGTTGACCACACCGTCTGACCCGCCTTGCTGGGCGGTCTCGGCAAAGTTGCTGACAAACGTGTCGACTTCAACGGCGGTTTGCACAGTTTTCGTGTTGCCCGCCGCATCGGAAATCGTGGCCGACGCGCCGGTGTCATATTCGCCCGGAGTGACTTCGGAGGCGGCAAAGAAGGCCGCGAACGTCCCGGCATTGGTCGAGGTGACCGTATGGGTCACGCCGCCCAATGTGACGGTGATCGTGTGGTTCGGGGTTGCTGTGCCGCTGACCCAGACCCCATCGGAGGCCTCGACCGCGTTGATCACGTTATCGCCTTCGATCGGGTTGGTGGAGAGCGCAATGTCGCCCGCAACCGTATCGACATGAACCGTGCTTGTGGTGGTCGCAGTGTTGCCTGCGGCATCGGTGGCAACGGCAGTCAGGGTGGTGTCATATTCACCGCTCGCCAAACTGCCCGCCGCATAGGTCGCGGTCCAATGCCCCGCCCCATCCGCCACGGTGGTCACGGAAACACCCGAAAGCGTCACAACGACGGTTGTGCCCGGCTCGGCCGTCCCGGCAAAGCTCATGGATTGCTGGCTCTCAGCCAAGTTGATGGTTTCATCGCCGCCCGAATGACCCGCGTTGATCGCCACACCGGTTTCGGTGTCGATCGAAAAGGTGTCCGTCGCGGACGCCGTATTGCCCGCCGCATCGGTGGAAACGGCAGTGACGTCGGCACTATAGCTGCCCTGCGGCAGGGAGCCGCTTTCATAAGTCACGGACCATGTGCCATCTTCGCCAACGGTCGCGCTGCGCGAAACACCCGCCACGGTGACAGTGACCGAAGCCCCCGCTTCCCCCAGGCCCGTCAAGACGACACCGCCGTTCATTTCGGACAGGTTGACCATACCATCGCCACCCGCGGCTCCGGCATTCACCGACAACGACGCCTCAAGGTCAATTGCGATGTCATGGGTGTAGGTCGCGGCATTGCCGTAAATGTCCGTCACGGTAGCGGTGACGGTGCTGTCATAGGTGCCCGCAGGCAGTTGGGCGCCATCAAAGGTGACAGACCATGTACCATCTGCACCCACCACGGTTTCGATGGACTGACCTTCAAGCTCGACCACAACGGTCGCCCCCGCCTCGGATTGACCCGAAACCGGAATCCCATCGCTTGCCTCAGAAATATTGACGATATCGTCGCCTTCGACGGTATCAAAGCTGAGATCTTCGGGGGCGGTGTCGACCAATAGCGTGTCGGTGACCGTTGTCGAATTGCCCGCCTCATCGGTGGCCACGACGGTCACGTCGGTGGTGTATTCGCCGGTCTCAATCGCGTCGCTGTCAAAAACCGCCGTCCAAGTGCCGTCTTCACCGACCGTGACGGTTTCCGTGGTGTCATTGATCGTGACCTCCACAACGGCCCCCGGCTCACCACCACCTGTGATCTCAAAGCTGCCGCTGTCGTAAATCTCACCGTTCACATAGTCGCCAACGCTTTCAACGCCAGTCACGATAGAAACATCGGGGGCGGTCGTGTCGCCTTCGCCACCACCATGACCAGTGCCGCCGCCATTGCCACCGTCGATCAAAATGACGCCAGCCGCCGCCGCTGCTGCGGCACCCGCGCCGCCAAGACCAAGCCCTGCAAACGCCAGAGGTGCCACAACCGGTTCGATACGCTCCAGATCGAGAAAAGCAAGCTGATCGTATTCGCTCCATTTTCCGGTCAAGTCGATGTCTTGGTAAGAGGCGACGAGATCACCCTGATTTTCATCCGCGAAATCGACCTTGGTCATCAGGCCGCGTTCCGAGAGAAAGAGATCGTGATCGCCCCCCTCAAAGAACCCCTCAAGAACAATCGACTTGCCGCCGATCAACTCGACAACAAGGTTTCCGCCGTCACGAGAATACCCCGAAACTGCGGCAGCCGACATGTTCAAAGAGATATCTTCGACGCCCTGAACCGAAATCGATTCAACATTTTCAGAGAGGGGGAGTGTACCTGTGTCTACATTGCCCGCGAGATCGCGGACCGAATACTGAATGCCCAACATTTTACCAATTCACTTCTGCTCGATGTACCGTTGCGTACCCAAAAAATGGTCGCAACTTGTTACTAGTTCTCCCAGCAAACTATAGGATCGAGGATTCTCCCGCTAGAGGATAAATGTCACGTCGGTACAAATTTGGCCCATTTTTCCACCAGATAGGCGACCAAACTCACCCTATACGTGTAAATGTAGCGCCTTATGCTATATCTAGAATACAGGTAAAGATGCCGCCGAACTTAAAATGCCGCGCGCAGTCCGCGCAGCCGCAATGCGTTCGAAAGCACAAAAACCGAAGACATCGCCATCGCACCCGCGCCCAACATCGGCGACAATTGAATCCCAAAAGCGGGGTAGAGCGCACCCGCCGCAACCGGAATGAGTGCGGCATTATAGGCAAACGCCCAAAACAGGTTTTGCCGGATATTGGCCATGGTTTTGCGGCTGACATCCAAAGCGGTGACCACGGCCCCCGGATCGCCCCCTATCAACACCACATCCGCCGCCTCAATCGCCACGTCGGTCCCGGTACCAATCGCCACGCCGACATCGGCAGAGGCCAGGGCGGGGGCGTCATTGATCCCATCACCAACAAAAGCGACGGAGCCGAAACTCTGTTGCAGCGCGCTCACGATTTTGGCTTTGCCTTTGGGCAAGACCTCGGCCTCGACATGGTCAATGCCGAGGTCACGCGCGATGGCTTCGGCCGCTTTGCACGTGTCTCCGGACACCATCGCAACCTTGATCCCGCGCGCATGCAGCGCCTCGATCGTCCGGCGCGAGGTTGGGCGGACCGGATCGGAGATACCAATCACCAGAGCGGGAACGCCATTCACCGCCACCAAAACCGGAGTGCGGCCCTGCTCAGCCAAATCGGACAACGGCGCTTCGAACGCATCTGTGGCAATCTTTTCCCGGCTCATCAGGCGCATATTGCCGATCAGGATGTCTTTGCCCTCCACCTCGGCCTTCATCCCATGGCCAGCGACAGCGCGCGCTTTGGTGACCTCTGGCAAACGCAACCCACGCGCCTCGGCGGCGCGCTCAATGGCGCGGGCAATCGGGTGCTCGGACTGGGCCTCGGCGGCGGCGATCATGGCGAGGAGCGTGTCTTCGTCCCCCTCTAAAACCACCACATCGGTCACATCCGGGCGTCCCTGTGTCAGCGTGCCGGTTTTGTCAAAGGCGATGACTTTGACGCCCTGAAGCGCCTGCAACGCATCGCCTTTGCGAAACAAAACTCCCAGCTCGGCGGCGCGCCCAGTGCCCACCATGATCGAGGTCGGCGTCGCCAGCCCCATCGCACAGGGGCAGGCAATGATCAGCACCGCAACCCCTGCGACAAGAGCATGGGCCAAAGCAGGCTCCGGCCCAACGACCAGCCAAATCAATACCGTCAACACCGCCAGCGCCATCACGGCGGGCACGAAATACATCGTCACCTTGTCGACCAGGGATTGGATCGGTAGTTTCGCGCCCTGCGCCTCTTCGACCATGCGAATGATCTGGGCCAGCATCGTATCCGCACCGACCTTTTCAGCGACATAGGTCATGCTGCCTTCGCCATTGACCGTGCCCGCGATCACCGCCGCGCCCTCAGCCTTGGCCACCGGGATCGGCTCGCCGGAAATCATCGCTTCATCAACATGGCTTTCACCCGAGAGCACCCGGCCATCGACGGCAATCTTTTCGCCCGGACGCAGGTGCAGGACATCGCCGACCTTGATCTCTTCAATCGGCAGTTCGATCACAGCCCCTGCGCGTTCGACCCGCGCCACATTGGCACGCATCCCGGCAAGTTTGCGGATCGCCTCACCCGTGCGCCCTTGGCCCCCGCCTCCAACCAGCGTCCCAGCAGGATCAGCGTGACGATGACAGCGGCGGCTTCGAAATACACATTCTGTGCGCCCATCGGCACGGCTTGCGGCCAAAAGGTCACGACGGTGGAATAGGCAAAAGCGGCCCCCGATCCCAGCGCCACAAGCGCGTTCATATCCGGTCCACCGCGCAACAGCGACGGGATGCCTTTGCTGAAAAACACCCACCCCGGTCCCGCAAGCACCACGCATGTGAGCGCGAATTGCACCATCCGCCAAAGCCATTCCGGCACGGTCATCATCCACCAATGATGCAGCGCCGGAATCAAATGCCCGCCCATCTCGATGACAAAAATCGGCAAGGTGAGCGCGGCGGCCAAGACCAGCCGCTTGCGTAGAACTCGTGCCTCATCGGCTTTGCGGTTAACCGGAGCGGCCTCGCGATCCATCCGCGCCCGCGCGTCATAGCCGGATTTGGCAATGGCTTTGGTCAGGCTCTGGACATCCTGAACGCCCGCCAGATAGCGCACCTGCGCCGTCTCGGCGGCCAGATTGACAGAGGCCTCCCGCACCCCCTCAAGCGCAGCAAGCGCACGTTCGACCCGCCCTACACAAGACGCACAGGTCATGCCCTGAACGTCAAATGTCACCTCTTCGGTCCGCGCCGGATAGCCCGCCTTGTCCAAGGCCGCGACCAACCCCGCAACATCCGCCGGGGCATCAAATGTCACCTCCGCCGTCTCTGTGGCAAGGTTCACATTGGCGTTTGAAACACCCGTCGTGCTGTTTAAGGCGCGCTCAACACGGCCCACACAAGAGGCGCAAGTCATACCTTCGACGGATAAACGGGTGCTGTGCATTTTTGTCGCTCTGGCTTTTTGGTCCATAGAGGTTAAGTAAGAGTCTGATACCATGAGGGCAAGGCACCACGCCGTGACATAGCGCCCTATCCCTCTTTCCCTTCTGCACGAGGTCAAATGAATGTCTGTCTTTTCCGTCCCCGATATGAGCTGCGGCCATTGCAAAGCCGCGATCACCGAAGCGCTTGAGGCCGTGGACGACACAGTTGAAATCTCCGTCGATATGGACGCGCGCGAGATTGACGTGTTTTCCGAGGCGGGTGATGAGGCCATTCTCACCGCGTTGAAGGCGGCGGGATATCCGGCAGAACTGAAAAGCTAGTCCGCCACCATTGCACCCTATCGCTCTGCGCGCTAACGCTGAGATCAAGGGCAAAAGCATGGGGATGACAATGACCACGCCAGACTGGATTGCCGTCGATTGGACCGCGCTCGGTTTGACCGTTTGGGGCATGAACGCCGAGGGATCGGTTTTGGCCGAGGCCAAGGCAGAGGCCCCGACCGACACCGCCGGGTTTGACACCGTGCTCGCAACGATTTTGCAGGGCTGGGCCATCCCCGCCAGCACACCGATCGTGGGCGCTGGCCGCTTTGCCCATGCGCCCCGTCCGGTGCCGTGTTTGGCGATGCCGGAGCATTTTTCCGCCACCTCGCCGCTGTATTTCCCGGCCCTGTCCCAACAAGAGCCCCGCCATGTGACCCTTGGCATGGAGGCGGCGATTGCTGGATTTGTGGCCCAGAACCCAAAATTCGATGGCGTTTTATGCCTGCCCGGTGCGCGCATGACGGTGTGGGCGCATATCTCGGCCGAAGAGGTCGTGTCGTTTCGTTCGGTCGCAACCGGGCTGATCATGACCGGGCTGACACAGCAGGCAGGTTTTGACACGCTCCTGTCCGGCGAGGCCTTGGACCAAGCGGTCTTTACGGATGCCGTCTCGGATGCAATGTCGCGGCCCGAACAGGTCAGCTACCGCATCGCCTCGCTCGAGGCCGAAACCTATTTGGGCGCTCTCGCCCCTGCGCGCGCGCGCGCCACGGCACTTGGCCTTTTGATCGGGGCGGAACTGGCGGCGACGCGGCCCTATTGGCTGGGTCAACCGATTGCTCTGATTGGCGATGCCGATCTGCGCGCACCTTACAGGCTGGCCTTGGACGCGCAATATGCCATGATCACCGTCTATGACCGTACAGAAATGGTCCGTGCAGGGCTTTACGCGGCTTTCAGGAAGGCATTTGGATGATTGCGCCCTTTGGCACAACGAAAGCGGGGCGTCCGGTGGACGCCATCACGATCAGCGCAGGCGATTTAACCGCCAAAATCCTGACCTTTGGGGCGATCCTCAATGATGTCCGTCTCCAAGGCGTGCCCTATGGGTTGACGCTTGGGTCCAACGACCTGGCCGCTTATGACCGTGGGCCGATGGATTATTTTGGCACTTTGGTCGGTCCTGTGGCCAATCGGATTTCGGGGGCCTCTGCCACGCTCGATGGGCAGGTGTTGACCTTTGACGCCAATGAGGGCGAGACCACGCTGCACGGTGGCACCGAGGGGATGCACACCGAGATTTGGCAGATTGCCGATCACACAGACCATTCGGTCACGCTGACGCTCACCCTGTCCGACGGCAAAGGCGGCTTTCCCGGCACGCGCCAGATCACCGCTCGTTACGAGGTTGAAGCCCCCGCGACATTGCGCCTGCGCCTATCGGCCACAACCGACGCGCCGACCTTTATGAACATCGCCAACCACTCCTATTGGTCACTGGATGGCCGCGCCACCACCGAGGGGCATTGGCTGAAACTCAACGCGGATCGCTATACGCCGGTCGATGCCCGGATGATTCCAACAGGGGTGTGTGATGTGGTGGGCACTGGGTTTGACCTGCGTGAGGGACGGGTTTTGCGGCCCTCGGACGCCCAACGCTATGACCACAATTTTTGCCTCTCGGATCAGCCCGGCGAGATGAAACAGGCCGCTATTCTCAAAGGCGAAACCGGGGTGACCCTTGTGATGGAGACGACCGAGCCGGGGCTACAGGTGTTTGACGCAGCGCCGATTGACAGTGGCACGTTCTCCGGTCATCGCGACGTGCCCGAGGTAGGGTTTTGTGGTGTGGCCTTGGAAGCGCAACGCTGGCCCGATGCGCCAAACCAGCCCACGTTTCCTTCGGTGATTTTACGTCCCGGTGAGACCTATGCCCAAGAGACCCTCTGGCGGTTTTCGAAAGACTAACCGTCCAGCCCCGCCTCATACCATTTGCGGATCATCTCGCGGCTCTCGTCATCCATATAGGTCAGATTGTTCGGCGGCATGGCATGGGTAACGCCAGCCTGAAGCCAAATCTCTTTCGCCATCGTCGCGATCTCTTGCGAGGTTTCCAACCGCACCCCTTTGGGCGGCGAGGCCATGCCCTGCCACACGGGTTCGCGGGCATGACACATGGAGCAGTTGCCCAACACGATGTCATGCACATCCTCAAAACCTTCGGCACTGGCGAACCTCTGCGCTGCCGGGCCAAACACGGCGGCCTCGTCGCCATCTTCTTTGTCCTGAAGGAAAATCCCCGCCGTCGACAACCACATGATCGCCGCGAACAACCCTGCCGTCAGGCCCCAGGTCCACCACAACATGCCACCGCGTTTGTGCATGGTGTTGAAGAAATGGCGGATCGTGACCCCCATCAAAAACACCAGCGCCGCGATGATCCAATTGTATTTCGACGCAAAGGCCAGCGGATAGTGGTTCGACAGCATCATGAACAACACTGGCAGGGTGAGGTAGTTGTTATGGGTTGAGCGTTGCTTGGCGATCTTGCCATATTTCGGGTCCGGCGTGCGGCCTTCGACCAAATCTTTGACCACGATTTTCTGGTTCGGGATGATGATAAAGAACACATTGGCGGTCATCACCGTGGCGGTAAACGCCCCAAGGTGCAGGAAGGCGGCGCGACCTGAAAACACTTGGGTATAGCCCCACGCCATGATCACAAGCACAACATAGAGAAACAGCATCAACCGGGTGTTGTCGTCGCCAAATTTGCTTTTGCAGACAAAATCATAGGCGATCCAACCAATCGTCAAAGAGGCCAGAGACAACCCTATCCCGGCCCAAAGCGGCATGTCGAGCACATTGGGATCAACGAGATAGAGCTCGGCCCCCAGATAATAGACCACGAACATCAAGGCGACGCCCGACAGCCATGTCGCATAGCTTTCCCATTTGAACCAGATCAGATCGGCGGGCATGCGCGCCGGCGCGACCATGTATTTTTGGATGAAATAAAAGCCGCCGCCATGGACCTGCCATTCTTCGCCAGACACGCCTTGGCGGCGATCCGTGGAGGGGCGCAAGCCCAAATCCAGTGCGATGAAATAAAACGACGAGCCGATCCACGAGATCGCCGTGATCACATGAACCCACCGCAAGGCGAACTCGGCCCATTCCCAAAAAATCGCCAAGAACATGCGTTCAACTCCCCCGATATGTTGAGTAGCCAAAAGGTGATAACAACAACGGCACGTGGTAATGCGACTCTGGATCTCTGACACCGAAAAGGATCGGAATAATGTCTAAAAACAACGGCTCTTCCCCGCCCTGCCCTGAGGCGCGCAGATAATCACCCGCCAAAAAGATCAGCTCATAGGTTCCGATTGAAAACGACTCTTTGGGCAGGATCGGACTGTCTGTTCGACCATCCGCATTGGTGACCATCTCCGCCAAAAGCTTGCGGTCACCTCCGCCCAAGTCATATAATCTGATCGTCAGACCCGCAGCCGGAACACCGCGCGCCGTGTCCAAAACATGGGTGGTCAAAAACCCGGAAGTCATGTGTTTCTTGCTCATTTTCAATGCGTTTCTCAAAAAGGCTGGCCTATGATGAAGGAAAGGGCAATCAATCTTTTGCACTTCCCCGACGGTAAACGTAGAAAAAACAAGCGAAAGCCTACCAATTAGTCAAAATTCACGAAGGCCTCTCAAAATGCAAAAATATCCGCCGCGTTATGTCCGAAATATGCAGGGCTATGGGGCCAACGCGCCCGATCCGCAGTGGCCCGGCGGCGCGAAAGTGGCTGTGCAATTTGTGCTGAACTATGAAGAGGGTGGCGAGAATTGCGTGTTGCATGGCGATGCCGCGTCTGAGGCGTTTCTGTCCGATATTGCTGGAGCCGCCATGTGGCCCGGACAGCGCCATTGGAACATGGAAAGCATCTATGAATATGGGGCGCGGGCCGGGTTTTGGCGGCTGCATCGTTTGTTCACCGGGGCCAAAATTCCGGTGACGATTTACGGCGTCGCCACCGCTTTGGCCCGCAGCCCGGAACAGGTTGCCGCGATGCAAGACGCGGGTTGGGAAATCGCTTCGCATGGCCTCAAGTGGGTCGAACACAAGGACATGCCCGAAGCCGAAGAGCGCGCCGCCATTGCCGAGGCGATCCGGCTACACACAGAGGTCACGGGCGAACGGCCCAATGGTTGGTACACCGGGCGGTGTTCGGAAAACACCGTGCGTTTGGTCGCCGAAGAAGGCGGATTCGACTATATCTCTGACACTTATGATGACGACTTGCCCTATTGGATCGAGGTCGGCACACGGGATCAACTGATCATCCCCTACACGCTTGAGGCCAATGACATGCGCTTTGCCACGGCTCCCGGCTATATCACCGGCGAACAGTTCTATACCTACCTCAAAGACGCCTTTGACGTGCTCTATGCCGAAGGCTCTGAGGCGACGCCGAAAATGATGAGCATCGGGTTGCATTGTCGCCTGATCGGCCGCCCCGGCAAACTCGCGGGCCTTAAGAAGTTTATCGACTATATCCAAGGGTTTGATGGCGTTTGGACACCGAAACGCATCGACATTGCGCGGCATTGGGCCAAGACCCATCCGCACAGCCGCAAGCCCCGTCCAAGTCAAATGACGCGCGAAGATTTCGTTGGCACATTTGGCAGCATCTATGAGCATTCCCCATGGATTGCCGAACGTGCGTTTGATCTGGAACTCGGGCCCGCTCATGACAGCGCTGTCGGCATCCATTCCGCGCTGTTTCGCATGTTCCGCTCGGCCTCTGAGACGGAAAAGCTCGGCGTTTTGACGGCGCACCCGGACCTCGCCGGGAAACTCGCCGCCGCCAAACGCCTCACGGCGGAAAGCACGGCAGAACAAGCCTCCGCCGGGCTGGATGCCTTGACCGACGATGAACGCGCCACATTCGAACGCCTCAATTCGGACTACACCGAAAAATTCGGCTTCCCCTTTATCATCGCCGTGAAAGACAATACCAAAGACAGCATCCTTGCGGCGTTCAAAACCCGTCTGGAGCACTCACGTGACACCGAATTCTCTACGGCCTGCGCCCAAGTCGAACGCATCGCTTGGCACCGTCTGGTCGACCTGTTTAGCACCATGGAACACCCTGAATGACTTACGCCTTCCCCCCCGGCGGCTTGCCCTCTCAAAGTGAAACCCCCGAAAGTACGGCGATCTTTACACCGGCTTACGCGGTCATCCCCGCCTCTGTGCAACGCGATATTGTCACCAGCTTTCTACCCGGCTGGCACGGCATGCGCATGTGGGTTTTGGCGCGCCCGATGACAGGCTTTGCCGAAACCTTTGCCCAATATGCGGTCGAATTGGCTCCTGGTGGCGGCACCTCTGAGCCTGAACCGGATCGTTTGGCCCAGGCGGTGATCTTTGTGGCCTTTGGCGAGCTGCGTCTCTCGATCGGCGGAGCGCGCTCAACCCTCACGGCGGGACATTTCGCCTATATCCCCGCAGGTGCGGTTTGGGAGATTTGGAATACCTCCGAAACCCCCTGCGGCTTTCACTGGGTCCGCAAACGGTTCGAACATATCGCAAGCCTCAATCCGCTCGAAGCCTTCACCGTGCACGAAACCGACGTCCCCAAAAGCGAGATGCCCGATTGCGATGGCGTTTGGGCGACACAGCGGTTTTTCGACCCTTTCGATCTGCGCTATGACTTCCATGTCAATATCGTCAATATCCTGCCCGGTGGCCGCATTCCCTTTGCCGAAACCCATGTGATGGAACACGGGCTTTATGTGCTCTCGGGCACAGCTAAATATTTGTTGAACAAAGATTGGGTCGAGGTCGGCCCCGGTGATTTCATGTGGTTGCGCGCCTTTTGCCCGCAAGCCTGTATTGCCACAGGCGACGCGCCGTTTCGCTATCTGCTCTATAAAGATGTGAACCGCCACGTTTCTCTTGAACTTGCCGGTCATCGCTGATGAACCGCAAGATCACCATAACGCCTTTGACGGCCAAAGCCTTTGCCCCCTACGGCGATGTCTTGGAGGCCCGCGGCGCACCCGACAAACTGATCAACGCAGGCAAATGTGGGCGATTTCATGATCGCGCCAAGGTCGACGTAATGGAGGCCCGTGTTGGCATTTCGATCTTCAAAGCCGATCTGCGCGCTCTGCCCTATACGTTTGATTTGATTGAAAGACATCCCGAGGGATCGCAAGCGTTCATTCCGATGTCGGACGATCCGTTTTTAGTGATCGTCTCTGACGGGCCGGAAACCACGCCCAAAGCGTTTCTGACGGATGGCACCCAAGCGATCAATTTTCACCGGGGCACATGGCACGGGGTTTTGACGCCGCTCGCGGGCAATGGGTTGTTCGCCGTGATCGACCGCATCGGTGAGACGCCGAATTTGGAAGAACATGTGTTCGAGACACCTTGGGTGGTGACGCGCGGCTAATGGTCGGGCCCCTTAGGATGCCTTGGCCGGGAGTATTTTTCTACACTGAAAACAGCGGCGCCGCTATGCCCCAAAGCCCCCGCCCCCCGGCGTTTCCATGACGAAGATTCCGCCTGCGGGAAGATCAATTTCATCGTTGCCTCGCAAATCGACGCGGATGCCATCGGGCAATTCGGCCCAATTGCGACCTACTTGCCCCGGCGCGCCCCCCGCCACGCCAAAAGGCGGAATAACCCGATGCGAGGACAGCGTTGTGACCGTCACCGGCTCCAAAAATTGCATCCGCCGCACCGCGCCATTGCCACCGTGATGCGCCCCCGCGCCGCCCGATCCCTGACGAATGGAGAATTCCAAAAGCCGGACCGGAAAGCGCGATTCCAACACTTCGGGATCGGTCATCCGCGTGTTGGTCATATGGCTTTGCACCGCGTCACAGCCGTCAAAATCCGGCCCCGCCCCGGTGCCGCCCGCGATGGTTTCGTAGTTCTGAAACCGCGCATTGCCCCAGACGAAATTGTTCATCGTGCCTTGTGATCCGGCAATCACGCCGAGCGCGCCGAACAGCGCATTACAGGCGGCTTGCGACACTTCGGTGTTGCCCGCGATCACGGCGGCGGGGGTGCGCGGGTTGAGCATCGAGCCTTCGGGCACCTTGATCGTCAATGGCGTCAGGCACCCCTCATTGAGCGGGATATTTTTGCCCACCAGTGTGCGAAACACATAGAGCACCACGGCGCGCGAAATCGACAGAGGCGCATTGAAATTACCCTCTTGTTGCGGCGAGGTTCCGGTGAAATCGACGATGGCGGAACGGGTGCCGCGATCGACCGAGATGGCCACCTGGATCTGCGCACCGCTGTCCATTGGATAGGTGAAGGAGCTGTCCGAGAGCCGGTCAATCACGGCGCGCACAGAGGCTTCGGCATTGTCTTGGACATGTTGCATATAGGCGGTGACGGTGGCCGCGCCGTAGCGCGACACCACCCCCATCAAGGCACGTTTTCCGGTTTCATTGGCGGCCACTTGGGCCTGAAGATCGGCGATGTTTTGGTCTATATTTCGAGCCGGGTAGCGGCCAGAGGCCAAGATTGCGCGAAGATGCGCCTCTTGGAACACACCGCCTTTGAGCAGGCGCGTGTTTTCGATCACGACGCCTTCATCTTCGAGGCTGCGACTGTCGGGCGGCATCGAGCCGGGGGTCCGCCCACCGACATCGGCATGATGGCCGCGCGAACCGAGCCAAAACGCGGGTTCACCGTCCAAAAACACCGGCGTGACCACGGTAATATCGGGCAAATGCGTGCCGCCACGATAGGGGGAGTTGAGTACAAAAGCGTCGCCTTCCGCCACATCCGGGTTGAGCTGCATGACGGTTTGGATACTGTCGGACATCGACCCCAAATGCACCGGGACATGCGGCGCGTTGGCGACCAAATGACCCTGCGCGTCAAAGATGGCACAAGAGAAATCGAATCGCTCTTTGATGTTCACCGACCATGCGGTGTTGGCCAAGGTCGCGCCCATTTGATCGGCCACGGACATGAACAAATTCGACATGACCTCGAGCAGAATCGGATCGGCGTCTGTGCCCACGGCAGCCATGCGCGTGGCGGCGGTGTCGCGGGTCAAAATGAGATTGCCGAACCGATCCAACTGCGCCGCCCAACCGGGTTCGACGAGATTGGTTCCGGTTGGTTCTGAAACGACAGCAGGACCGATGATGACGCTGTCTTGGGGCAAAGTTTGGCGATCATACAGCGGCACCTCACCCCAACCTTCGGCACGAACCGTGACATGCGCTTTGGCTCTGACGGCATCTGTCGGCATCGGCTGCGGTGTGGGCGCTTCGCCAGTGTCACCGATGGCTTCGACGGCAATCATGTCAAGGATGAGATCACGGCCCGGAGGCGCAAAACCAAAACGCGATTTATGCGCATCTTCAAATGCTTGGGTCATATCTGATGCGGCGCCAAACGGCACATCGAGGGTTTGATGCGAGCCTGTGTAGCGCAGATGCGCCCGGGTCAGAATGCGGATGTTCGACAGGCCTTGGGCGGCGACTTCGGCCTCTGCTTCGGCCCGCAACCGAGCGACTATGGCCTCAGCCGGAGCAAGGTTCGAGAGCGGACAATCCGCCTGTGCCTCCCGCAGGCGCGAATGTCAGCCAAGCCCATGCCATAGGCCGAAAGCACGCCGGCAAACGGGTGGATCAGCACCCGCGTCATGCCCAAAGCATCGGCCACGAGACAGGCGTGTTGCCCGCCCGCGCCGCCGAAACATTGCAAAGTATAATCGCTGAGATCATGGCCGCGCTCGACCGAGATTTTCTTGATCGCATTGGCCATATTATCGACCGCGATTTTCAGGAAACCTTCGGCAACCTGTTCCGGGTTGAGCGACTGTCCGGTGGCCGCGTTGATCTCTTGGGTCAGGGCCGCAAAGCCGCGCTGGGTGGCTGCCAAATCAAGCGGTTCAGTGCCATCCGGGCCAAAGACAGGCGGGAAATGATCGGGCGACAGCTTGCCCAAAAAGACGTTGCAATCGGTGACCGTGAGTGGCCCGCCACGCCGATACGAGGCAGGCCCCGGATCGGCCCCCGCCGACTCTGGGCCGACCTGAAACCGCCCATCGCGAAAGGTGCAGATCGAGCCACCGCCCGCCGCAACCGTATGAATATCCATCATCGGCGCGCGCATTCGAACGCCTGCGACTTCGGTCTCAAAAGAGCGCTCATAGAGCCCCGCATAATGGGACACATCGGTGGAGGTGCCGCCCATGTCAAAGCCGATGAGACGATCAAACCCCGCCGCCTCGCCCGTGCGCACCATGCCAACAATGCCGCCCGCCGGGCCGGACAGGATTGCATCGCGACCTTGGAACAGCGCCGCGTCGGTGAGACCGCCGTTCGATTGCATGAACAACAGCCGTTCGCAGGCGTGCCCTAAAGAAAGTGCCGATGCGACCTGATCGACATAACGGCGCAGAATGGGTGAGAGATAGGCGTCAACCACAGTGGTGTCGCCACGCGACACCAGTTTGGCGAGGCGGGACACCTCATGCGAGGTGGAGATTTGGGTGTAACCAATGGCGCGGGCGATCTCGGCCACGCGGGCCTCGTGATCGGGGTTCAAATATGCGTGCAAAAAGGCTATGGCAACCGCGCGCAACCCCGCGTCATAACCCGCTTGCAGGGCGGCGCGTGCGGCCTCTTCGTCCAGCGGCGTGACCACACAGCCATTGGCATCAAGGCGTTCGGGAACCTCGACCACCTGTTCGTACAAAAGATCGGGCCGCTTGATATGAAGGGCAAACAGATCGGGTCGGGTTTGATAGCCGATCCGCAAAAGGTCGCGGAACCCTTCGGTCATAAGAAGCAAAACCCGCTCGCCTTTGCGCTCCAAAAGCGCGTTGGTGGCAACGGTCGTGCCCATTTTAACGGCGCGAATGCGGCCTTGGGGAATCGTGTCGTCAAAGCTCAGGCCAAGCAGATCGCGAATGCCCTGTTCCGCCGCATCGACATAGCGCTCGGGATTGTTGGAGAGCAGCTTATGGGTGTGCAATGTCCCATCCGGTGCGCGCCCGACGACATCGGTAAACGTGCCGCCGCGATCAATCCAAAACTCCCACTGTGCCGCGCCCATCCGTCGAAATCCCGCCCTGATTGTCGTCCTTAGGGCGAACCTATTGGATCATCTCCCAAGCAACAAGCCGACAGAGGCATAGAGCCCACAGGTCGCAAAAATCAGATCGCGATTGGAATGCACAATTTGTTCGGGATCTGGCGCAATTTCCCTCTTGACCCCCTGCGCCCGACCGACTAACTACGCGGCACTTCGGCGGTGTAGCTCAGTTGGTTAGAGCAGCGGAATCATAATCCGCGTGTCCGGGGTTCGAGTCCCTGCACCGCCACCATCCCTCCCAAGTCAAATCCAACATCAACCGCCCGAGCATATCAGGGCTGGGTCCAATATCGCGACACAGGGTAAGGCCCGCCTCGTCAGCTTGACCCGCCACGGGTCTAGACTTTCATAAAAAGCTCTGCTCAAACACTATGATGTTTTTCATATGTGGAATGGGTCTTTGGAAGCTCTGCTTGTTATTCTTGCTGTTTTGGTTGCCGCAACGCCGATCGCCGTTGTGTATCTTTTGATCTCTAACGCCAATTTGAAAAAGCGCCTCACAGCTCTTGAAACGCGGCTGCATGACGGCAAGGGCGCCACCTTGATCCAAGCGACTGCGCCCCATGATCTCGCGCCCACGGCCTCACACGTACCGCCGGACCCAGAAAACTCAGTCGAGCCAAAAACAGACACAGTCACCACAGCCCAAGTTCAGACCGAACCAACCCCCGAAGCCCCGTCGCAAGCGGTGGTCTTTAACGCGGACAACGTGCAGGCTCTGGTCACATGGCTCACGAAGAACTGGTTCTACGTGGCCTCGGCCTTATCCTTGGCGTTGGCCGGTATTTTCCTTGTGATCTACAGTGTGGAGCAGGGCCTTTTGCCCCCCGCCGTGCGGATCACCGCCGCCTTTGTGTTTGGTGGAGCTTTGGTCGCGGCCGGTGAATATATTCGTCGGCGTCACGGCGATGATGAAAGCAGCAGCACGGCCTATTTGCCATCGACATTCTCGGGCGCGGGGATCGTCACCCTCTTCGCCTCCGTGCTTGCGGCCCGCCTGTTGTACAATTTTATCGGCCCAGAAGTGGCGTTGATTGGCATGGCAATCGTTGGGGCTTTGGCCCTGATTTTAGGGTGGTTTTACGGACCGTTTTTGGCCGCTGTCGGTGTGATTGGGGCGATGATCGCGCCCTTTGTCATCGGCGGAGCCTCTGACACCCCGTCCTTCTTGTTGCTGTATTTCTTCATCATTTCAGCCGTTGGGCTGTCCATTGACACCCTGCGCCGCTGGGCGTGGGTGTCGGTCATCTCCTTGGTCGCGGGGTTTGGCGCGGGCACGATGTTGATGCTCGCAGCCGGTTGGCCGGTGCCGCTCTATTTCACGATGTACTGCGCAGTCTTGGCGGTGATCGCGATTGCCATTCCCGTGCGCAAATGGATGCCAGACCATACCGGAACCCTGCTCAGCCTGACCGTGTTCTCCAGAGAAACCGACATCGCTTGGCCCGAATTTCCCGTACGCCTCGCAGGCGGTTCGGTCCTCACATCAAGCGGCCTCATTCTCTTTGCCGCACTTGAAACCACCCATGTCGATTTGTTCTGGACGGCTGTGGCCATGCTGTCCCTGCTCACGCTCGCGGTCCTGATTTGGGCGCGCGAAGCCCCCGCACTTGTGGACTTGGCCATTCTACCCGCGGGGGCGTCGGTTGCGATTGTCGCCTCAAACGCGCGGCTGTGGCAATTATCGCAAGACTTAGGCTCTGATTTTCAGGCGCCGCAGATGTCCCTTATGGCCAGTATCGTCGTGGCCATCGGGCTTTTGCTATCCATCGCTGGCGCGTGGCGATCACTGCAAAACGGTCCGGCACAGATGTTTGTCGCCCTGGGGGCCGCAACCTTGGCCCCCGCTCTGGCCATCGCAATGGAGGTGTTTTGGCACCCCGCCGACAAACTGGGCACTTACGCTTGGGCCCTACATGCGATGATCATTGGCGCGGTCATGGTCGGCATGGCGGAACGGTTTGCCCACGCTGACGGCCCCGAGCACCGTGAGCGCATGTCCTTTGCTATCCTCTCCGCCTTAGCCTGTATCGCCTTTGCGATGATCATTATGTTCAGCTCCAGCGCCCTGACCACCGCCATCGCCCTGACGATTGTCGCGGCGGCGTGGCTGGACCGGAAATTCAACCTGCCGCTGATGAGCCTCTACATGCTTGCGGGCGTTGTTTTCGTTGGGTATCGGTTGGTCATCGATCCGGGCAAGGACTGGGCGATTGAGGCCCCGCTTGCGGATATGCTTTTGTCCCATGGCGGTGCGGTTGTGGCCTTTGCTGTGTCCTATGTTTTGGTGAAAGCCGCACAGCGTCAAAACGCCATGATCCTGTTGGAAAGCGCCGTGTTTTCCTCACTCGGCATCCTTGTGTCGATCCTGCTCTATCGCGCCATCGTCAGCCTGAGCGGCGTGAATGATGTGGACAGCCATTGGGCCTTTGGCATCGGCGCAACGATTTGGATCGTGCTGGGCATGGCGCAACTGCACCGGGTACAGATCGGCGGGGCTTTTGCCATGGTTCGGCTCGGCCTTGGGAGCCTCTTTGTGTTGCTCGGCGGCTTCCTTGTCCTGCTGGCAATCACCGTTTCAAACCCGCTGTTCGACTCCTATGCCAACCTCATTTTGGGACCGAAAATTTTCAACACACTGATCCCGGCCTACCTGTTGCCAGCCCTCGCCCTCGGCGCCGGAACATGGCATTTGCGCATGATCTCAAAGCCACAAAAGATGGCATTCCTTGGCGCCGCTTTGGCCCTTGCCGGGCTGTGGTTGGTTCTGACGATCCGCCATTTCTGGCGCGGTGCCACGGGCATGGAATGGCCCGGAATGGATCAACCTGAACTCTACAGCTACACCGTTGCCTTGCTGGTGATCGGCGCGGGCGTGTTTTATCAATCCCTCGCTCGCCCCAATGCCACGCTCCGTAAAGCCGGACTGGTGTTTATCGGTCTTGCTGTGGCCAAGGTTTTCTTCCTGGATATCAGCGGCCTCGGGGGTCTTATCCGCATCTTCTCATTGCTGTTCTTGGGACTTTCTCTGGCGGGCCTAGCCTGGCTCAATCGCTGGGCAGCGGCACGCACCGAGACCGCCCCTCTCGCCAAGGACGAGTAGGGGTGCCAGGCCGCGGGCACCTTAGCGAATGGCAAGCCCGTCTGCGTCAAACAGATGGGTGCGGCCTTCGGCGAATTTAAGGCCAACCTTTTCGCCCGGTTGATGCGCCGCATCGCCCAGATCGCGGATGGTCATTTGGCCTGCGCCGTTTTCGATGTCGATGATGACATAGGTGTCGGCCCCCAGATATTCGACCACATCGACCACGCCGTCGATGTCGCCTTGCCCTGCGGGCACGATGGTGATGTGTTCGGGGCGCACGCCAAAATCTTTCGCGGTTTCGCCCAGTCCTACGGCGGTGGCCGGGATCACATTCATTTTGGGCGAGCCGATGAATTGCGCCACGAACAGGTTTCCGGGGCGTTCATATAGCTCTTTCGGCGATCCGACCTGCGCAATTTTACCCGCTTCCAAGACAACGATGCGGTCGGCCAAAGTCATGGCTTCAACCTGATCATGGGTGACATAAATCATCGTTGAAGCCAGTGAGCGGTGCAGTTTCGCCAATTCATACCGCATCTCGACCCGCAGCGCGGCATCCAGATTGGACAGTGGTTCATCAAACAAAAACGCGGTCGGGTCGCGCACGATGGACCGCCCGATGGCAACGCGTTGTCGTTGACCGCCGGAAAGGTCTTTGGGCCGCCGATCCATGTAATCGGTCAGCTTGAGCACATGTGCGGCCTCATCGACCTTTTGGGCGATCACCTCTTTCGGCTCACCCGCCGCTTTGAGCGCAAAACCCACATTGTCACGCACCGACATGTGCGGATAGAGCGCGTAGGATTGAAACACCATGGCAAGGCCGCGTTTGGAGGGTGGCTCCGAGGTGGCATCGCGATCACCGACAAAAATCTTGCCGCGCGAGGTCTCTTCCAATCCTGCGATCATCCGCAACAGGGTGGATTTGCCACAGCCCGAAGGCCCGACGAAAATGATGAATTCGCCCTCTTCGATCTTAAGATCAACGCCTTTGATCACCTGAATAGTGCCGAACCATTTTTCGACGGCCTGAAGTTCAATACTCGCCATTACTCTGTCTCCTTGCCTGCCGTTTGCACTGCCGCGCGGTCCTTGCCGCACCATGTCAGCCAAATCGCGGCGGTCCAGCCAAAGGACGCGCCGCCACAGGGCGTGCCGTCCATCGGATCATAATATTCCCAAAATCCGCCCGCCTCGATCAAAGCCGCGGTTTCATTGCGCAGGCGCGTTTCAGCCTCGTTCCGCCCCATGTCGGTCAGCCCCATGGCGATCAGGGAATTGACCACCGGCCACGTTGGCCCGCGCCAATACCGCCTTGGATCAAAGCGCTCCGACTCCGGGTCGGCAGAGGGCACACCAAAGGCAACCTTGTCCCAAATCCGGGCAAAATGCGCATCCAACGCCGGACGAGACACCCCCGCGAAATAGGCCAGAAATGCGCCGGACCCGAGCACATTGGCGGACTGGCCCGTGCGCAGATCATAGGCGTCAAACCACCCTTTCTCGGCGTTCCATAACTTTGAAGCTCCCTCACGAAGCTGGTCGTGTTGCGCGCTCAAATCGGCGGTGTCTTCGCCCAAGATCCGGCCAATTTCGATCAGATCAGAGAAAGCCCGCAACAGCACAAAGGTGATGCCGGGATCGGCCATCAAAAACGGCCCGTCCTCATACATCGCGCGATCGTTCCAATGAACCGAACGGCCAAAGGCCAGGATCGCGAGATAGCGGTCATAATCCCATTTCAATGGGCGCTCGTCGGCGTTCACATGGCCAGTGTCGCGCCGGGTGTAAGGATCGTCCTCATTGATCTGCACCCCCTCCATGCCAATGTCCCAATCCGGGCAATTGTCGCGCCCGGATTCCCACGGATGAATGATCGCCACCGGCCCATCTTTGCAGCGCTCGCGCATCCACCACGCATGCCACGCGACCAGCTTTGGGTAGAGGGTTTTGAGATGCGGCAGGCCCGCTTTTGGGTCCATCTCGTAGAGTTTCAAAATCAACGTAGCAGCCACGGGCGGTTGCGAAATCCCAGAGGTCGGCGGCGTCTGCGTTGCGCCCCACACGCCCGGTCCGGGGAAGTAATCCGGGTCGGGATTGTGGAAAATAATATGCGGGACCATGCCCGTATCCCATTGAGAGGAAAACAAAAGATCAACCTCTTGCCACGCGCGCGCCATATCAAACGTGCCATAACCCCAGGCCGAAAACATGCTGTCCCAATTCCATTGATAGGGATAAAGCCGCGCCGTTGGGATGGTGTAGCCGCCGCGATCATTGCCCAAAAGGACATCGCGCGCCGCTTGATCAAGGGGGTTTTCGATTGCCGATGTCATCCTTTGACACTCCCTGCCGTAAGGCCTTTGGTCATGAATCTTTCCAGGCCTAAAAACAGCGCCATGATCGGCACCGTCGCGATGACCGACCCAGCCATCAGGTGTTGACGCGGAATTTCAGACGAGTTGAGCGAGGCAATGCCGCGCGTGAGGGTGAATTTGGATGGATCATCCAAGAGCATGAAGGCCAAAAGGAATTCGTTCCAGGCGATCATAAAGACGTAAAGCGACACCGAGGCGAGCGCGGGCAGTGAGAGCGGCAGGGTGATTTTCCAGATCACCTGAAGCCGCGACAGACCGTCCATCAACCCCGCCTCTTCGATCTCCGCAGGCAGGCCGCGAAAGTAGCCTTGGAGCATGTAAAGCGCCACCGGGATGGTCGTGACCGGATAGATCATCACGATGCCGGTGATCGAATTGCGCAGACCCATCATCGAAAAGCCGATGTAGATCGGCAGCGCCAAAACGATCATCGGTACCATGTAAATCAACAAGATAGAGCGCGAAAACGCCACCTGTCCACGAAACCGGAGCCGCGCCACGGCATAGGCGCCGGGGATGGCAAAGGCCAAGGTGATCAGAACTGTGAGCACCGAAATGTAGAAAGACGTCCACATGTAAGAGCCGAAATTGAACTCTGTCATCAGCTCGGTATAGGAGCGGAACAGCCCCCAGCCCTGAGACAGATCAATCGAGAAATCGAGCGGATTTTGCATCAGCTGCGATTGGTTTTTGAGGCTGGTCATCACCATGACATAGAAGGGAATGACCACAATGGCAGTGAAGAAAATATAGCCGAACCCTTTGAGCGCCATGATCACAGCGCCCTCGAATTCATGCCGCGTGAGCGTGCCCATTGGGAGGTCTTCGACAAAACGCACCATCGGCCAACCGATCCCAACGCCCAAAAACAGCGCTGCCGCAAGACGCGCGACCAGGGAGACATTTCCAGTCAAAACCGGGCCTATGCCGAGGCTGAGAACCGCAAAATAGACGATGCAAAGAGCCGCCACGACAACACGCATATGACCCCGTCCAACCAGTACAAACCCGGTGAGACCACCAAAGAGCAGCGACCACAACAGCGACGGGCGAAAGGCCTCGCCTGTGGCAAAACTCATCGCCACAGCAACCGTGACAGCGAGGACAAAGGTCCAAAGCGCGCCCAGAAGCGGGCCAGTGAGAGATCCGAACCGGAGCATTTTCATAGCCCTTCCTCCTTTGAGATGACTTTGAAAAAGAACACGGAGAACAACAAAAGACAGGCGAAAATCACCACGGCCACCGCCGCCCCCGCACCGATGTTGGAGACGGCAAAGGCCTGTTCATAGACATTGACGGTCAAAACCCGCGTACCAGCATTGCCACCCGTCAAAAGGAAAATGTCGTCGAATTTGTTGAAGGTCCAAATGAAGCGCAACAGGAACAGCACCGAAAGAATGCCCAACAGTTGCGGCATCGACAGATACCAAAACTGTTGAAACGGTGACGCGCCGTCCATGTCGGCGGCCTCATACATATCGGTCGGGATGGATTGCATCCGCGCCAAAATGAACAGAAACGACAGTGGAAAATAGCGCCAAATCTCAAACAAAGTGACCATGATCAGCGCCAAGGGCCGCTCGCCAAAGAAATTTATCGCGCCTTCGGTGACGCCCATTTGGATCAAAAGCGCATTGGCAGACCCCGAGAACGGATCAAACAAAAGAATCCACGCAAAGGCCACGGCGATGACGGGCGCCACATAGGGGAACAGATACAACCCACGTAAAATGCCTTGGCCACGAAACGAATGATTGAGCAAAAGAGAGGCGAACAGCCCCATGATCATCGCGCCCACTGTGCCGAAGATGGTGTAAAATAAGGTCACTCCCAACACCGACCAGAATTCGCCTCCGTCAAAGACGGATACAAAATTCTTAAGTGTGAAATCGCCATTGGTGAGGACAAAGGAGGCTTTGCCGTCAACCTCAACGGGGCTGGTCTCAACGTCGGTGGCTTGGTCAAAAAACGCCTGTTCGGTCACCACGGGGATGGTCAATGTGTCACGAAAGCCGCCCTCCCAATCGCCTAAATCACAACGCAGCATCGCGTCCGAAACCGTACAGCGCGGATCAAGATCACCCACAATGCTCAGACCTACAGGCCAGCTATCGGTAAGCGTGACCCCGGTGATTTCAGATTTGGGAGAGGAGTTGCGCAAACGGTAGCGCAACGTCGCTTCATCCCCCGCCACGCTGGGTTTGCCACGCAAATCCTCGCGCACAATGGCCTCCGGCGCGCGCAGATCAGAGAGCGAGACGGGTTTGACCGAAATCCAGAAAATCGCCAAAAGCGGCAGGATCACCACAAGAGAAACGGCGGTGATGGTTGGGGCCAAAAGCCCCCAAGCAAGGCGCGCCTCGGTCCGAGCCAATGGCCCGGCCCCGCGCGGAGGTCCGATGTCCGACATGGTGTCACCCCGTGTCCGGTGTAAGAAAAAGCGGGGCGATCCTACCGCCCCGCAGGAGAGCAAAGAGGGCGCTTATTCGATTGCGCCAAGCTCTTTGTTCATCTCCGCCACGGCGGTGGCTGCATCAACTTTGCCGTCGATATATTCGCGCACAACGCGGTTGATGACCTGAGAGTTGATCATTTTGGACGCCAATGCGAGCTGGCCGTCTTTGACGCCCCACCGCTGCGCCACATCCAAACCGCCGACAATTTCGTCGATCATGTCTTGCGCATAAAGCTCACCCAAGGGGGCTTTGCGATCGACGCCAACCGGGAGTTCCGCCCAGGCCTTGGAAAACGCTTCCGGATCTTCGGCATTGCCGCGCCGCACCGGGAATTTTCCTTCGGGCGCGATCGACAGGGTTTGGGTGTAGCCCTCGTCCATCGAATATTTTACGAACTCTTCCGCCGCGTCGGTGGACGCATCTGAGGTGATGCCGAAATACCGAATGTCCCCCCATGCCGCGCCATCGGGATTGGACGGGCCGGAAAAGGTGGTGACGATACCGGTTTTAGAGGCCAATTCCGGCGATGTTGGGTCATCGTTGATCGTGGGCGGGGCGCTGTCGCGCAGGCCTGCGAGTTCATCAAGGATAAACGGCGACCAGATGATCATCGCGGCATTGCCCGAGAAATACAGCGTGCGCGATTGATCCCAATAGAGATCGCCCGGAGGCGATGCATCCGCAATGGATTTATAAAAATCAAGCACTTCTGTGGTTTTCGTGACATCAAGCGGTTTGAACCCATCGGGACCGACGGGGCTGACGCCATTGGCCAAAAACACATGTTCGAGCACCTGAGACATAAAGTTTTCGTCGACCTTGGTCGCGGCAACAAAGCCATACATTTCGGGCGGATTGTGCAATTTGGCCAAAGCGGCCTCAACCGCGGCATAAGACGTCGGCGCGGCAAGTCCCGCCGCGTCAAACAGGTCTTTGCGATAGATGATCATCTGGGTCCAACCATCGACCGGAACGGAGGCATAGCCATCGTCAATCGCCGCCATTGCGAGCGCACCGGGGGCAAATGTATCGACACCCAACTCTTCGATCACGTCGGCGGCCGCGTCTGTATCAAGGATTCCGGCCTCGGCCCAAGGCAGCGCGTATTGCAACGGGTGGTAAATCACATCCGGCAAATCACCCGCAGCAAACGCCGCGGTCGCTCGGGTGCCGAGATCGGATTCGGTGACCGGGATAACCTCGACCGTGTGGCCGGTTTTGGCCTCAAAATCTGCGGCCATCGCCTCTTGCCGAGCCAAACGCTCGGGCTGTTCTTCGGTGGTCCAAAACCGCAGCGTATCGGCGGATGCGCCGAGGCTGGACAATGCCAAGGCGGTGGCCGCCGTTGTCATAAGTGTCAGTTTGGTAAGTCGCATGTCTCTCTCCCTAGATGAGTTGCGTCAGATGTTTTGTGTGGCCCGTCGTTGGGCCAATGCGTGCACCAGTTGCTCTGGCGTCAGTTTTGGATGTCCTGTGGAGCCGCCGGGGCGAAATTCGGCCCGGATCAAGTGTTGGGCAACAGGCGCATTGGGATCGCGGATACGCGCGATGAACATTTCGCCCAAAGTCGCCCCAGCTTTGCGGGTATCAACGGCGAAACTGGCCAATCTGGGCCACATGGCGGAGGCTTCGGGCGAGCCGTCGTAACCGACGACCGACAGATCCGCGCCAATGGCCAAGCCCAGTTCATTGGCAACATCATAGACCCCACGCGCCAAACTATCCGTGGCACAAATGATGGCGGTGGGCGGGGTGCCGAGCGCCAAAAGGCGGCGGGTGGCAGCACTTGCCTGCTCCGGGGACAGTGCGCCCTCTTGCATCAGATCGGGATCAAACCCCAACCCCATCGCGTCGATGCCAGCTTTGTATCCGTCACGGCGCATGTGCGAAAAAGCATAGTATTCGGCACTGCCGATATAAGCGATGCGCCGATGCCCGAGATCGGCAAGATAGCTGACTGCTTCGGCCATGGCAGCTTCGCCTTCGACATCAAAATAGGACATGTCTTTTGAATTTCTTGGCCGCCCATAACAAATAAACGGGGTGTCCTCACCTGAAAGGCTTGCGATCCGCGGATCGTCCCAAAGCACACGCGGCAAGATAAACCCATCGGCTTTTTGATGCACAACCAGATCGCGCATGATGCGCAGCGTGTCGGCGTCATTTTCCGCCGTCGCAACGGTCAGGGTCCAGCCCTCTTTCGAGGCGGCTTGGGTCAATCCGGCCAAAAACTCGGCCAAAAAGGGGCGGTGCGCATCATGTTCGGACAATTGGATGACAAGTCCCAAAGAGCAACTACGCCCGGTTTTGATCGCTTGGGCGTGGCTCAGCGGGCGATATCCCATCGCATTTGCGGCGCGAATAACGCGCACACGCGTGGTTTCAGCAATGTCAGGATACCCGTTGAGGGCACGGGACACGGTGCCTTTCGTCAGACTCAGTGCCTGCGAAAGATCGCTGATCGTCACCCGCCCATTGTCGCGGGAGCGTCGATCTAATTTGACGTCTGACCACACCTGATTCGCCTCCTCGGCCCCACACTGGGCCTCCGAAACCGGTTTCGGCAACGGCTTTTTATCAAACAGTCTGATTTTGCGGCGCGGCATGTATGCTGCGCCGCAGAGTCAGAAGTCTTTGATTGGCGATGAAAATCTCAGGCGATGCGGAAGGTTTTGGCCGCCTCTTCTTTCGAAATCTCGGATTTTGAATGGCGAGAGGTCACCCGACCGCGTTCCATGAACACAAGCTGATCCGCGAGGTCATAGGCAAATTCAAAATACTGTTCGACCAAGACAATCGCCATGTCGCCCCGGTCGCGCAAAAGTGCAATGACGCGGCCAATTTGTTGAATGATGTTGGGCTGAATGCCCTCGGTCGGCTCATCCAAAAGCAACAGTTTCGGCTTGATGATCAGGGCACGAGCAATGGCCAATTGTTGTTGCTGCCCCCCCGAAAGATCACCGCCGCGACGGTGCATAAACTCCTTGAGAATGGGGAACAGTTCGAACACCTCATCAGGAATAAAATGTTCGGATTTTGGCAGGCAGGTGAAACCAGATTCCAAGTTTTCCTTCACTGTCAAAAGCGGAAAAATCATCCGGCCTTGTGGCACCACCGCAAGGCCCTTTTTGGCCAGTTCATGCGCCGGGGCCCGCCCCACGTCTTCGCCATCAAGCATCATGGTGCCACCGGAGCGCGGATGGGTGCCACAAATACCTTTCAACAGCGAGGTTTTGCCAACGCCATTGGTGCCCATGACACAGGTGACCTCGCCCGCGCGAGCGGAAAGATCGACATCGTAGAGGATCTGAGAGCCCCCATAATGCAGTGAGAGATCTTTCACATCGAGCATGGTATTCTCTCCTTTAGCGGCCAAGATAAACGTCAATCACGTCTTTATTTTGCGTCACGTGATCAAGAGACCCTTCGGCCAAAACCGATCCTTCGTGCAAAACCGTGACCTTGCATTCAAGGCGGCGCACGAAATCCATGTCATGTTCAACCACCACAACGGCACGGGTTTTGGCGGCCTCTTTGAGGATGTCTGTGGTGTGTTCACGCTCACCCAAGGTCATCCCAGCGGCCGGTTCATCGACCAGCAAAAGCTGCGGATCCTGGGCCAAGAGCATACCAATCTCCAACCATTGTTTTTGACCGTGAGACAGCTCGCCGGATTTGCGCTCCAGCTGATCGGAGAGACCGATTTCGGAGGCAAGCGCTTCGACCTTGGCGAGGTCCTTGAATTTGGGTTTGAAGAACAGCACCGACCACGGCGAGCGGTCATTTTTGACCGCCATGAGGAGGTTTTCAAACACGCTTTGATCCTCAAACACAGTGGGACGTTGAAATTTACGCCCAATGCCGATGCGGGCGATTTTGGCTTCGTTCATGCCAATGAGATTTTTCGACATATCGCCCCAAAGCACAGAGCCTTCGTCGGGTTTGGTTTTGCCCGTCACGATGTCCATAAATGTGGTTTTACCCGCGCCGTTCGGCCCAATGATGGCGCGCATTTCCGCGGGACCGATGGAAAAGGAAAGGTTGTTGATCGCTTTGAATCCGTCGAAAGACACGGAAACGCCTGAGACTTCTAAAAGCTGGCTCATTGCTCCGCCTCCTCTTCGCGCAAACTGCCTTGGTCGGGGCCAAGCGGCGCACCTTTGCGGTCGGGGGACAAGCGCCCGGAGATCAGATCAAACAACCCGCCGATGCCTTTGGGCGCGAACAATGTGACGAGGACAAAGGAGAGGCCCAAAAGCACCTGCCACCAATCGACCCATTTGATCGTGTAGAATCCGAGGTTGATATTGGGGGCTTGACCGCCGGTGAAATAGGTCGAGACAAGCGAGACCACACCCGCGCCGATCACCGCACCATAGATGCGGCCCCTGCCGCCGATGGCGACCCACACCGCGAGGTAGATCGAGGCAATGGGCGCGATTTCAGCCGGGTTGATGATCCCTGCTTGCGGATAATAGAGCGCGCCGCCGATGCCCGCGATGATCGCGGTGAGGACAAAGACGAAGAGTTTGAACCCCTCGACCGAATAGCCCAAAAACCGCACCCGCGCCTCGTCATCGCGGATGCCGCGAATGACCGAGCCGAATTTGCCGGAGACGACGAAATTGGCGATGAGATACGTGACAAGCAAAGCAAAAGCCGACGCCCAGAAGAACCAGATCGACACCGCATCCTGGGAGACCGCATCCAGTCCGGGTAGGTTTTGCAGGCCCGAAAGGCCGTTGTTGCCGCGCAAACCACTGTCGTTTTGGAACAGGTAGAGCGAAAGGGCGAGGGTCATCGCTTGGGTGAGGATCGACAGGTAAACGCCGGTGACACGCGAGCGGAAGGCGAGCCACCCAAAGACCAACGCGAGGAGGCCCGGAACCAAAACGACCAAAGCGATCTGGGCCCAGAAACTATGGGCGAACATCCAGACCAGAGGGAAATCGGACGAGCCGACAACGCCAAAGATTTGCGTGCCAACGGCGTCTTTGATCTCCAGCGCCGTGGCGGGAATGTCAGCGGCGGCCATGCTTTCGACCACGATGAGTTTGGTGCGTGCGAACATCAGCCACATGCCGATCATATAGCCACCAAGGCCGAAAAAGGCGAAATGGCCGAGCGACAGAATGCCCGTATAGCCCCAAACCAAATCCATCGAGATCGCCACCAAGGCGAGACACAGTGTCTTGCCCAGTGTTTTGACGAAAGAAGTCGAAATCGCACCTGTTCCATAGGCCTCCGACAGGAACGTGACCGCGAGGGTAAAGATCAGCAACGTGGCGATAAAGGCCGGAAGCGAAGGGTATTTTTTCAAGAAATCCATGGATTAATCCCCCGCCGCGCGGCCCTTGAGGGCGATGATGCCCTTGGGACGGAACTGAATGAAAATGATGATGAAGATGATCATGTAGGTCTGCGCCGCCAAGGTGTTGGACGGGTTGAACCATTCGATGCCTTTTTGCAGGAACCCGATGCCCAAAGCGCCCAAAAGCGTGCCCCAGATATTGCCGACACCACCGACGACCACGGTCATGAAGCTCTGCACGATATAATCTGTACCCATTTCCGAGGTGACCTTGGCATAAAGCCCGATGGCCACGCCCGCGACACCGGCGATGCCGGAGCCAAGGCCAAAGGTGAGCATGTTCACACGGTCCGGGTTGATCCCCATCGAGGCCGCCATGCGCGGGTTTTGAGTGACCGCGCGGGTCTCAAGACCAAGGCGGGTTTTCTTCATGATAAAGAGGAAAATGCCCAGGAAAACCAGTGCGAGGACGAAAATCGCGATGCGAATGTAAGAAATCGCCAGCACATCGTTGAAGACCAAAGCGCCATCAAGCCAACCGGGAGAGGTGAGCGGGCGGGCTTGGGTGCCGAAGATATTTTTGGCGATTTGTTGCAGCGCAATCGAGACGCCGAAGGTCGCGAGCAATGTTTCCAGAGGGCGGTTATACAGCCATCGGATGATCAGCCGTTCCATCGCCACGCCAGCGGCGAAAGTGAGAGCAAAGGCCATCGGGATCGCGACGAGGATTGAGACGGTGTAATCCGGGATGATCTGTTGCACCACATAGCCGGTGTAAGCACCCATCATGATAAATTCGCCATGCGCCATGTTGATCACCCCCATCACACCAAAAGTGATGGCAAGACCGATGGCCGCGAGGAAATAGATCGAAGCCAATGACAAACCGTCAAGCGACAGATCGAGGAATTGGTTGAACCCCACGGCACGGTTGATGCTGTGAAGCGTCTCTTGTGCGGCGTCGGTGACCGCAGCGGAAGGTTCGTCATAGACCTCGGCAAAGCGTACGCCTTTGACGGCGGCCTCCATGGAGAAGGCGGGATCAAAAGCAGCCACAAACCCCTCGGACGCAAGGGCTTGGTAAGCGTGATCGCGGGCCTCTTGACTGATCAACTCGGTCACCGGGATACCACCGACCTTGCCGTCAACGATGTGCTCTGAGAGAGCAGATTTGCGTTCAGAGATCGTGGGTTGCGCGGTTGCGGCACCGGCGGAGACCATGAGAGCGAAGGCATCCCGCACCGACAGCACCTCTGACCCTGGTTTGATCTCACGTTTGATGTTTGCCGTCTCTGGCAGGTCTTCGGCATAGACCAGCTTGGCACTCAAAACCGGGTTGAGCGCGGCACGGGCATCCAGCGACAGGGAGGAGGCAAAGCCTTCGATCGCAGCAATCCGCCTTGCGTCATCCTTGTCGAAAGAAATGGTCAAAAGCCGCTCTGTGACCTCTTTGAGGGCTTTGATCTCTGGGTTGTCCTCGTTTTCAATTGAGGCGCGCAGAGGGGCAAGATGCGACGCTTCGCCATCGCGCTGGATCGCCAAAAGCGCCTCGCGGCGGCGGTTCGGATCGGGATCGTTGAGTTGGAATTGCACCAAAGCCGCGCCGATCATCGCCCGGATACCGGAGTTCGGTTTGAGCTGGGTCACATCGCCTTTTGACACGATTGCAACGGTCTCACCGGTGTCGAAATCCGTCAAAGTGACGTCAGAGCCCGCGACGGTTGCGGCGTAGAAAAACCCGTTCTCCGACCACTGCCACATGTCCTTGTTCTGCCATTTTTGCAAAACGGTTTGTGCCGAAGGCTGGCCGGAATTGGCCACGGCCTCAATCGCCGGACCGATGGTTGTACGCGAGGATTTTACGATGGCCTCGGCATGCTCTTGCAGCACATCTTGGATCGTCCGGTCCTGAGCCTGAGCGGTGAGCGCAAGGGTCAGAAACACCAGACAAGCCGCGAGAATTCGTCGGATCATGAGCAATCTCTTTTGGCTGGAAAAGAAGGGCAACAGGAGCGCCGCCCTTCATGCGTTAAATGGCAGCTTAAAGCGTTTCGGGATCAAATAGGTCATCGAGATGTCCCGAAACGCCCACGGCCTAAGTCAGATTTCACATGTTTCGGGTTTACGTCATCTCTCAACTTAAACCCGAAACGTTTTAGTAGTTGGATTTGATCTGAACGCAGGTCTTGGTTTCGGTGTTGTACATGCCACACCCGAGATCTTTCCAATCCGACATCAACACTGCGGATTCCGGCAAGAAATCGGTCCATGCGTCACCCGGCACCTCAGCGGTTTGGGAGATGATGTCAAACTGACCATCGGCCTGAATTTCACCGATCAGAACCGGCTTCGACAGGTGATGGTTGACGTTCATCACGGCGGTGCCGCCTGTTAGGTTCGGGAACTCTTGGCCGTACATTGCCGTGCGCACGGCATCCACGTCGGTGCTGCCAGCCGCTTCAACGGCATTCACCCACATGTTGAAGCCAATGTAATGAGCTTCCATCGGGTCGTTGGTCACGCGCTCTTCGCCCATTTTGGCTTTCCATGCGGCAATGAACTCAGCGTTAAGGTCGGATTCCGCGGATTGGAAATAGTTCCAGGCGGCCAAGTGCCCCACAAGGTTGGACGTGTCGAGACCGGAGAGTTCTTCTTCACCGACCGAGAAGGCCACAACCGGGATGTCATCGGCGGAAATGCCAGCCGCTGCGAGTTCTTTGTAGAAGCCGATGTTGGCGTCCCCGTTGATGGTCGAAATCACGCCGACTTTTTTGCCGTCTGCGCCCAACGCCACAACGTCAGAGACAATTTTGGACCAATCCGAGTGACCAAACGGCGTGTAGTTCACAAAGATGTCTTCGGCCGCGATGCCTTTGGATTTGAGGTAGGACTCAAGGATGTTGTTCGTGGTGCGCGGGTAGACATAATCGGTGCCCAAGAGCGCAAATTTCTCGACCCCCAGCTCATCGAGGAAATAATCCGTCGCCGGGATCGCCTGTTGGTTCGGCGCTGCACCCGTGTAGAACACGTTTTTGGAGGATTCCTCGCCCTCATATTGCACCGGGTAGAACAGAAGTCCGTTGAGCTCTTCGATCACCGGCAGCACAGATTTGCGCGACACAGAGGTCCAGTTGCCGAACATCACGTCCACATTATGAACGGTCAAAAGTTCGCGGGCTTTTTCAGCGAACAGCGGCCAGTCGGACGCAGGGTCCACAACCACAGCTTCGATTTGGCACCCCAGAACGCCACCTTTGGCGTTTTGTTCATCGATGAGCATCAGCATTGTGTCTTTGAGCGTGGTCTCGGAAATCGCCATCGTCCCCGAGAGCGAGTGCAACACACCAACTTTGACCGGGCACTCGGCGAAGGCCGCAGAGGCCATCGCGGTGCTTGCGAAAAGAGCAGTCGCCAGAGTGGCTTTGAGTTTGGTTTTCACTTCCATGTTCCCTTGTTGGAAGCCGCAGGATTGCAGCGTCTGCCTTTAAAAGGCGCCCATTCAATTGATTGAATTTTTGGACAAAACGCCTACATTCCCCTTTGCAGCGTAATTCAGTTGCTGTGAATGCGGTGGTGGCTACCGGCAAGTTCGTCGCCACCGCATGTCCTCTTTCGCACCTCAGATGTCGGGATGTCCCACGACAATGGCGCGCAGGACCAGTCTGTGTTCTCAGAAAACGCGCACACAAGCCTGTATACAAATGCACAAATGTCCGCGGATCAAATCCATTAAATTTGATTATTTTTTAGGCATATGTTTAAAGAATTGTCATATTGATGCGCGAAAGATAAAGGTATGGCGTTTGCTTTGCTCCACGCAAACACTGTCTGAGGCCAAGTGATTCCGCCGCATCCCGCACTCAAAATATATATAACTTGAGTGATTCCGCCCCGATCAACCGAATATTAGCACCTTACTGCAACCTTACCCGTCGAGTGACACAGGACCCTTTCACAGTTCGGGTTCGGAAAATGACGGAACGGAGCGCAGTATGAAGACGAAAATCAGGACCCTCCTTGGATCGGTCGCGGCCAAAATTTTGGTGATTATGCTGGCGCTGGCTGGAACCACCGCCGCTGCGATCCTCGTGTCTGGTTCACTGATCTCAACGATCAATGATGAGGTTGAAACACTGGTGGCAGATTCTATTCCACCGCTTGAAACGGCCTCTGGTATCGCCAATTCCGTGTCCAGCCTCAAAGATGCAATCAACACGCTGCTGACCACAAACTCGCATCTCGCCATCGAATCCAATTCCGACACCGTGCGCGAAACGCGGTCCCGTCTTCTGACTCAGATCCAGGATCTGGATCTCGACAAATACGCGAATGTCGAGACTGAAATGAGTGCTCTCACCTCCGACATTGATACATTGATGGCCGCCCGTAACGCCGAATTGATGGCCCAAAGCCGCAACATGAAAGCGCTCTCAACACTCAACCAGCAATCGCGTGAATTGAGCGAAGCCCTACAGAACCGGATTGACCGCGCCTCCTTTGCGCTGTTGTTGGCAGGGAACAATGCCAGTTCGAAATCCAACCAAAGCCTCAAACACCTCCTTAAACGCGAAGTTGACGCTCTGAAACTCGCATTGCTACTCAAGGCAGAATTGAATCTCACGGTCGGGGCAACCCAGGCGCTTCTTGAAACCAACGATTTCGGAACCCGCTCAGACCTTCAGGCGATGGCCGGCGAGGCCCAGGCACGGATTGATGCGCTGCTCGTGGAAATGGAACACAACACGTCTTCTGCTGAGTTCGTGCCTTCCATTCGCGAAGCCGCCGCTTTTCAGGCCGAGTTTATTACTTTGTCACCTTCCGATATGAAGGTCCGCGCCCGTCTTTTGCGCACGTCCCAAGAGACCCTGAACGAAGTGACGTCGCAGGCTGTGGAACGTGTTCTTGCGGGTCTGGATACCGAGAGCACAAATACGCTCGCGCAAAACGCCAAAGTCGTCAAAGACCTTCTCGACACTGACGTCAAGAACATCGCCGATCTCGCACGCCTCGATACCTCACTTAAATCCATCTTGATCAAAGCTCTGCAAGGTGCGGCCTCCATCAACGCGGGGTATATCCATGCCTTGCAGTTTGAAATTGATGGCGAAACCCCACGCATCCGGGAAACGTTACAAAATCTCCCGCCAGACCTCGCAGAAAAAGTGGCTTTGCTTCTTGAGGCCACCAATGCCGAGACCGGTCTCTTAGCCACCCGGATCGAAGCTCTGGAAGCACGTGGTCTGGGTCAAATCGCAACCGACTCTGTCTCATCGGGTCTTTTGCGGATCAGCGATATTGTCATGAGCATTTCAAAAGACTCCATCGTCGGCATCGCAGACGCGAGCCAAACGTTGATGGGCACCGCCAAACAAGCGTCTGTAACAATGAACGGAATCGCCTTGATTGCTGCGGCAATTGTTCTTGGGGCACCGGTTTTGACTTTTCTCCTGATTATGCGCCCCCTGTCCGCCGTGACTGCAAGCACCGAACGCCTTGCCATCGGGGACATGTCAGAAATCAAACGCGTTGGGGGCCGATACGGAGAAATCGCACGACTGTTCTCCGCCCTCACAGTGTTCCGTAACAATCTGGTCGAAAAAGACCGTATGGAAGGCGAAGCCGCCGAAAATGCACGGCGTGCAACCCAAATGCAAAAAGAAGCCGCCCGTGAAAAAACGGAACGCGAAGCAGCAGAACTTGAGCGGCAAAAACAACAAGCCGCCCAAGACAGGGAACGTGAACTTGCCGCCGAACAGGAGCGCCGCGCACTTGAAGATGCCGCAGAGTCCGAGCGCAAAGCCCGCCACGCCGAACAAAGTGCTGTTGTCGAAGCCCTTGCAGAGGGGCTCCGCCGCCTGTCCCAAGGTGACGTTCGCCAAACGATTGATCAACAATTTCCAGCGAGCTACGAACAACTGCGCATGGATTATAACGCGGCAGTCAGTTCTTTGCGCTCGGTGGTCGAACGCCTCTCCGAAACAGCTCAAACAATACACTCGAACTCAGGTGAGATTTCAAACGCCGCTGATGATTTGTCTCGCCGTACAGAGCGTGCTGCATCGACACTCGGAGAAACCGCATCAGCGTTGACGCAACTGACCGCGGCCGTCAAATCCGCCGCTGACGGAGCAGCCCTCGCAAACAAAACCGTTGGTGGAGCAAAGATGAATGCTCAATCTGCAAGCACGGTGGTGAAAGAGGCGATTTCTGCTATGGATGCAATCTCTGAATCCTCGGAAAAAATTTCCAAAATCATCAGTGTGATCGACGATATCGCCTTTCAAACCAATCTCCTTGCACTCAACGCAGGCGTCGAAGCCGCCCGTGCGGGCGAGGCAGGCCGTGGCTTTGCAGTTGTTGCATCCGAAGTTCGCGCTCTGGCGCAAAGATCCTCAGAGGCCGCTCGTGAAATCAACAACTTGATTTCGGAATCCGGGCAAGAGGTGGGGCGTGGTGTTTCCCTTGTCGACCAAACGGGCGAAGCCCTCCGCTCGATCGTGCATGATGTCTCCGAGATTGCCACCCATATGTCAGAGATCGCGACCTCTGCCGAGGAACAATCCGCTGGGATTTCCGAGATCAACACGGCGGTCGCCAACCTTGATCAAACCACCCAACAAAACGCGGCTATGTTTGAAGAGACAACAGCCGCAAGCTTTTCACTGGCCAACGAGGCTGCGACGCTCAGCGAGATTGTTTCACAGTTTGTTTTGAAAGAAGACACTTCTGTGCCCTCCACCAAACCAACCCCCGCCTCAAGCAATAAAGTTGACTTCAGCATTGCGTCCTAAACCGCGCAGGGCGCTCAAATGGCCACACACCCATTTGACGCCTTACCCCGGCTCCGGCTCATTGAGACAGCTCAGACTGTTCTCGCGAGCAATTTGGTAGCCGGAAGTGGTGCACAACGATCATCAACATGATAAAAATGTTCAAGTTTCATAAAACCACAGGTTTGCATTGATATGGCTCATAGAGTCGCACCACTTTATGTCACAAGTGTAGGACAACTGAAATTCCAGCGCAGCAAGGGTTGCACGTGACTGTATTCCAAAATGTTCCATTCGATCAGCTTGAGATCGGCATGGAAGCAGAGACCCGGCGTTTATGCGTCGCCGATGATCTATATGTTTTTGCCCATGCTTCAGGCAATTTAAATCCAATGCATCTCCCGCATGAGGATGGCGACAAAGACGGGAAGCCTGAAGCCGTTGCGCCCTCATTTTGGGTTGGTTCTCTCATTTCATCGGTCCTTGGAAATCGTCTTCCGGGTCCGGGGACACTCTATAAATCTCAGAGCCTTCGGTTTCTCGACCGAGCCCATGCCGGGGACGAGTTGGTTGCCCGCGTCAAGCTGATCCGTAAAGGAAATGACCGTTGCGCGATTTTTCATACAACAGTGTCCCTCGCAGATGGAACCTTGTTGGTAGACGGTGAAGCCGAAGTTATCGCGCCGGATAAAAAAGACAGCTTTGACGCGCATGACGTACCGGGCCTCACTGTCGAAAGCCATCGTCATTTTGATAAGCTGCTAGAAATGGCCGAGCCACTGCCAGCAATAAGAACTGCCATCGTCGCGCCCGAGGATGTCAATTCATTGCGTGGAGCGTTGCTGGCAGCAGAGCACACAATTATCATCCCGATCTTGATCGGTGATCAGGATAAAATCGCCCGTACGGCACAAGAGAACGGCCTGTCCCTCGATGGCATCGACATCATACACTGTACAAATCACATTGAGGCGTCTCAAATTGCAGTCGACATGATTCATGAAAAACGTGCGGCCGCAATTATGAAGGGACACCTTCACACAGACGATCTTTTGCGACCGATTTTGCGATCAAACGGCGGATTGAAAACGGGACGCCGCATCAGCCACATTTTTGTCATGGATGTTCCCGGCCTTCCGCATGTGTTGATGGTCACCGATGCGGCCATCAATATTGCGCCTGACCTCCCCACGAAAGTGGACATCGTCCAGAACGCCATCGACCTTGCGCAAAGCCTTGGGATCGAACTCCCAAAAGTCGGGATCTTGTCCGCTGTTGAGACAGTAAACCCAAAAATCCCGTCAACGCTTGATGCTGCCGCCCTATCAAAAATGGCGGAGCGTGGTCAAATCACCGGCGGAATCGTGGACGGTCCTCTGGCCATGGACAATGCGGTAAGCTTGGCGGCGGCTCGGTCAAAAGGGCTAAAGAGCCTGGTTGCCGGATGTGCCGAAATCCTTGTTGCACCGAATTTGGAAAGCGGAAACATGTTGGCCAAGGAGCTGTCTTTCATCGCCCATGCAGAAGCAGCGGGCGTCGTCATGGGGGCAAGCTGCCCGATCATTTTAAATTCGCGTTCAGACAGCGACAAATCCCGCCTCGCCTCTTGCGCAGTCGCCGCGCTACACGCCCATCGGATGCAAGGCGTTCAGTAATGGGACAACGCATTCTGACGGTGAATGCCGGATCGTCTTCGGTCAAATTTGCCCTTTATAAATCTGGTGAAGACCCCAGAATGATTGCGCGCGGTCTCGTACAGGGCATCGGATCAAATTCAAGTTTCAAGTTCAAACACGGTGGGCCGGACAGCACCCACTCCGTCAAAGCATCCAATCAAACCGATGCCCTCATGGTGATCCTTGAGAGGATCACGCCGCTTTTGGAGGGTCAGGAGGTCGCAGGCGTTGGGCACCGTATTGTTCACGGCGGCCCTTTGCGCGCCACGCCGACCGAACTCACCGACGATGTGATGGCCGATCTTGCGACCTTCAATCCGCTTGCCCCGCTGCACCAACCGCACAATCTGTCTGCGGTCGAGGCGGCCAAACGCGCCTTTCCCTATGCATTGCAAATCGGCTGTTTCGACACGGCGTTTCACCGCAACCACCCTTGGGAAAACGATATTTATGCGATCCCGAGGCGGTTCTACAAACAGGGGATCAAACGCTATGGCTTTCACGGCCTGAGCTATGATTACGTCTCTCATCAGATTGTCCGAGAACGCCCGGAGTTGCGCAACAAGCGCTTGATCATCGCCCATTTGGGCAGTGGCGCCTCCATTTGCGCGGTAAACAACGGGCACTCGATCTCATCCACCATGGGGTTTTCGCCGCTCGATGGCCTCCCGATGTCGACACGTTCCGGCCAGCTTGATCCCGGCATCCTGCTGTACTTGATGGAAACCGAAGGCATGAGCGCGAAAGAGCTGACACATATGCTCTACCACGAATCCGGGCTGTTGGGCCTGTCAGGACTCAGTGCGGATATGCAAGTTTTGGAGGCTTCCGATGCCCCCGAAGCCAAGGATGCAATAGAGTATTTCGTCTATCGTGTGCGGCGTGAAATAGGGGCGATGGCAGCAACGCTATCTGGCATCGACGCGCTAATCTTTTGCGGCGGGATCGGGGAGAATTCAGCCAGGATTCGAGCCCAAATCATTGATCGACTTGGGTATCTTGGCATTGAGCTGGATGGGGACGCCAACGACTGCAATGCCCGAGACATCGGCAAAGGCCCGACGCCTGTGATGGTCATTCCAACAGACGAAGAACAGGTGATCGCGGATGCGGTGGCACGGGCCTTGATACCGCGCCACTAGGCCTTAGCCATCCGCGCTGCGCAACACCCGCGCAGGCCGGACCAACATGGCACGCCATGAAAAGAACAAGGAGGTGATCAGCGTGACGCTGATCCCACCAACCACGATCCAGAGCGCCGACAGGAGGGACAGGGTGAACTCTGCCTCCATGACGAAATGAATCACGGCCCAAGCGGCGATGGCTCCCGCTCCAAAAGCAACAAGGCCCGCGGCCGCCCCCAACAAAAGTGATCTCAGGGCAAAACTTGCCAAAATCCGGTTCCGACTTGCGCCGAGTGTTTTTAAAATGGCCGCCTCAAATCGACGACGATCCTCGCCCGCCGCCGCAGCCCCGACCAACACAACAGCCCCTGTCACCAAAGTGGCCATCGCCCCCAAAGTGGTGGCGGCCGCGATGCTTTTGAGGATAGAACTGACCCGATCAATCGCATCTCGTACGCGGATCGTGGTGATGTTGGGATAGGCCCGCGCCAGATCACGGATCAAAGGGGTCTCCGCCTCAGGCGTGGCATAGATCGTGGCGATATGGGTGTGCGGCGCGGCGGACAAAGCCGCTGGATTCATCGTCAGGACAAAGCCCATCCCCGCGCTGGAAAAATCAACATTGCGCAAGGAAGTGATCGTGCCGGTGATGTCACGTCCGAGGATGTTCACGGTCATCTCATCCCCGAGCTTCAGCCCCATCTCGGCGGCTTCATCGGCGGCAAAGCTGATTTGCGGTGGCCCCTCGTAGCCCTCTGGCCACCATACACCTTCGGTCACTTCGGCATTGTCGGGCTTTTGCGCGGCGTAGGTGATGCCCCGGTCTCCACGCAAAACCCAATGTGGCCCCGCCACGGTTTGAGCATCCTGACCATTGATGCGGGTGATGATGCCCCGCAGCATCGGCGCGGTCTCAAACCGGGTGACACCGGGGTCCTCAGCCAAGCGGTTCCGCACGCCATCGATCTGATCTTTTTGAATATCGACCACATAATAGGAAGGCGCGGCATCCGGCAGATCACGGCCAATCGCGCCGCGCAAATTGGTATCAATTTGGCCGATCGCGGACAATACGGTGAGGCCCAGCCCAAGCGAAAGGACAACGGAAATGGTTTCGCCACCGGGTCCGCCGACCGAACCCAGTGCCAAGCGCAGGGGCAAAATGCCACGCAGTGCTTTGAGCCGGGCCAAGCGGCGCGCAAGTGCAGCCATGCCCCGACCAGCCAAAACCAAAGCCCCAAAGGAAAGCGCCAATCCGGCCCCCGCCCAAAGCACTAGGCGCGCACTGTCCGAAAACAGAACTGCGGCGCTCACAAGCACGGCGATCAGGACGAAAACGGTCAAAAGATAGGGCCAGCGCGGCAGACCTTTAAGGCCAAATTGCGCGTCTCGATACAGGGCGGCGGGGCGGATTTTTTCGGTGAGAGCCAAGGGCCAAAGCACGAAAATGGCACTGGAGAGCAGACCATAAAGAGCCGCTTCAAACAACGGGCCGGCATGAACGGTGGTGTCCATCGGAACGGGGAGAATACCTTGCAAAAACGGCGCTGCGATCAACGGGATGAGCGCGCCAAGGACCAACCCACCGACAATCGCCAAAAGCGTCAAAACGCCCACCTGCAACAGGTAGATCATCAGGATTGTGGCGCGATCTGCACCAAGGGTTTTGAGCGTGGCGATGCTGGCAATTTTACGATCGAGATAAGCGCGCACCGCAGAGGAAACGCCAACGCCGCCGACCGCAAGGCCAGCAAGCCCCACAAGCACCAAAAAGGAACTGAGCCGTTCGACAAACCGATTCACACCGGGCGCACCATTGCGGGAATCCCGCCAGCGAAATCCGCCCTCTGCAACCTCGGCTTCTGCGCGGGATTTGAGTGCATCAAGATCGGTTTGTGGCGCAAGTTTGAGCCGATACGCCGCATCGAACAAGGAGCCGGGCGACAAAAGCGCGGTGTTGCGAAGTGCCTCGCGCGCCACGATGCTGCGCGGGCCAAGGGTGAACCCGGCCGAGGCCCCATCTGGTTCGCGTGTGAGTTCTGCCATGACAACAAAGGCGACATCGCCAAGACGTACAGTCTCGCCAAGGGTAAGTCCGAGCCGGTCACTCAACATTGGATCGAGGACGATACCAGGCACGCCATCGCGACCCGTAAGCGCCGCCGCGAGCGGCATGTCTGGGCGCAAACCGACAGTCCCGATTAGAGGATAAGCGGCATCGACGGCTTTGACTTGGGTGAGCGCGCGCTCATCCTTGCGGCTGAGCATGGAGCGGAAATCGGCGATCTCGGAGACCGCAACAGACCGCCCCCCCATCCAATCGCGTTCTTCTTGGGTGGCAAAGCGATAAGTGAATGTCATCTCCGCATCCCCGCCCAGAAGAGCAGCGCCTTCGCGAGCGAGGCCCAAAGAGATGCTTTCGCGCACGGAGGTGACAGCGGCAATTGCAGCCACGCCAAGGATAAGACAAATCAAGAGGACGCGAAACCCGCGAAGGCCCGCACGCAATTCACGCCGAGCAATGCGCCATGCCAGACGCAGTTTCATGCGGCGACCTCGGACAAATCCAATTGGCCATCGCGCAGACGGATGATCCGGTCACACCGCGCCGCCAATTCGGGTGCATGCGTGACCAGCACCAGGGTCGAGCCATGCCGATCACGCAGCCCCATCAGAAGATCCATAATCGCCGTGCCTGTGGTGCCATCAAGGTTGCCGGTGGGTTCATCGGCCAAAAGGATTTCGGGACGTGGTGCTGCGGCGCGGGCCAATGCGACGCGTTGTTGTTCGCCGCCTGACAGTTGTGCCGGATAATGCCCGATCCGCGCGCCAAGCCCCACCGCCTCAAGCTCCTGACGCGCCCGATCAAACGCATCGTTCACCCCCGCGAGTTCGAGAGGGATTGCGACATTTTCCAGAGCGGTCATAGTCGGCAAAAGGTGGAAGGATTGGAACACCACCCCCATATGATCCCTACGGAAGCGTGCAAGTTGATCCTCGTCCATTGTGGTCAAATCGCGCCCGAGCACCGAAATGCGCCCGGATGTGGCCTGTTCCAGCCCTCCGAGCAACATCAGGAGAGACGATTTGCCCGATCCCGAAGGTCCAACAAGCCCAAGCGTTTCACCCCGCGCGACATCGAGGGAAATCCCGCGCAGAATCTCGACCTGCCCGGCGTTTCCATCAAGGGTCAGGCGGGCATCGCGCAGCGAAATGATCGGATCGGGCATGGGGGGCATCCTTGTATCTTTACCCTTTGGATATGGGGTGTTGCGGCGGATCGGCAAGCGGTTTGCCCAGACATTTACCCTTGTTTTGGTTCAGATTTGGATGATTGGCGCGACGCATGCGGCCATGGCCGAGCCTGTCCGGATCGCAGCCCTCGGCGACAGTTTGACCCAAGGCTACGGATTGATGCAACAAGACGGGTTCACCGCGCAATTGCAGGGATGGCTGGCGGCGCATCACGTCGGCGCAACCATCATCAATGCGGGCGTGTCGGGGGACACCACGGCGGGGGGCTTGTCGCGTGTGGATTGGACCCTGACCCCGGACATCAATGCGATGATTGTGGCCTTGGGTGGCAACGATTTATTGCGCGGGCTGTCACCAGAGTTGAGCCGCGCCAACCTGAAAGGCATTTTGGAGGTGGCGCAGGCGAAAAACGTGCCTGTCCTGTTGGTCGGGATGCAAGCCCCTGGCAATTATGGCGCCGAGTATAAAGCGCATTTCGATGCGATATACCCGGATTTGGCCGAGGCCTATGACACGCTGTATTTTGACGGATTCCTCAAACCCCTCACCGACTTAGGCCTTTGGGAACAGATACTTAAAACCCATATGCAGGCAGATGGGGTGCATCCCAATGCCATGGGCGTATCGGTGATTGTCGAAGCCATGGGGCCGACGGTCGAAGCCTTGGTCAATCGTGCGAACGACACCCCTGTCGAGTGATCACTCTTTCGGATGATCGTCATAATCACCCGTCAGGATGCGCCGCGCATCACCTTCGGGGTCATCATATTGACGCGACCGGAGCGACCAGAAGAACGCAACAAGCCCAATCCCCCCGAGCAAAAGCGAGATTGGGATCAGATAGACGAGAACGTTCATGATTTACCTCTGAGGCGCAGCGCATTGAGCGATACAGTGATGGAACTGAGCGACATCGCGAGAGCAGCAGCCAACGGGGTGGCAAATCCAGCCAAAGCGATCGGAATGGCGATCATGTTGTAGCCTGCCGCAATGGCAAAATTTTCTTTGATGCGGCGGGTGGCGGAAATCGAAACGCGCGTCGCCTCGCCCAAAGGTGCAAGAGATTTGCCCAAAAGCACCATATCGGAGACGACCCGCGTGGCCTCAAGGGCGGAGGCCGGTGAAATCGACACATGGGCGGCGGCCAAGGCGGCGGTGTCATTGAGACCATCCCCGACCATCAACACTTTGCGGCCCGACCGGGTGAGTTCGGCAACGCGCAGGGCTTTGCCTTCAGGCAGACAATCGGCATCCCACGCCGAGATTCCGACGCGATGCGCAATGTCAGCCACAGCGGCGGCGGTGTCACCCGACAACAACACAACATCTTTGCCCTGGCGTTTGAGCGCCGCCACGGCCTCCGCCGCGCCATCGCGAAGATGGTCGACAAAGGTAAAAGCCAGCGGAGCTTCATCGCCGATTTTGAGATAAGTGGCGGTTTGGGCCTTGGCCACCGCATTGAGCCAACCCGCCCGGCCAAGTCGCACCGAAATGCCATCACAGCGCGCCTCGATCCCCTGCCCCGGCACTTCGCGAATATCGGTCAGTTTGGCCGGGATGACATCGGCGGCGCGGGTCGCGGCAAACAGCGCGGAAGACAAAGGATGCGCCGAACCGGAGGCCAAAGCCATGGCGACGCCTCGGGCGCGCGGCGGGATGTCGGCCAGATTAGACAGTTCGGGACGTCCCTCGGTCAGGGTGCCGGTCTTGTCGAAAACGACGGTATCGACCTCGGCCAGCCGTTCGAGCGCCGTGGAGGATTTGATCAACATGCCCGCGCGGAACAACCGGCCAGAAGCCGCGGTGGTGACCGCAGGCACAGCAAGCCCCAATGCACAAGGACAGGTGATGATCAACACGGCCACGGCGACATTCAACGCATGACGAACATCGCCGCCCGTTGCGATCATCCAGCCGATGAACGCGCCAAGCGCCAAAAGATGAACCGCAGGCGCATAAATGCGCGCGGCACGGTCCGCCAAAGAGGTGTAGCGGTTGCGCGAGGTTTCAGCCATCGCGACCAAATCGGCCATGCGGTGCAACGAACTGTCTGCGCCCGCCGCGGTGACTTTGACCACCAAAGGCCCGGTGAGATTGACTTCTCCGGCGGACACGATCGTGTCCACTTCGGCCAGCGCGGGAAGGCTTTCGCCCGTCAGCCAAGAGCGATCCACCTCGGAGGCGCCCTCCATGACAATGCCGTCCACGGGCACGCGCGCGCCGGGCACGACGCGGATCAACGCGCCCTTTTCGACCTCGGTGATGGAGATCACCCGGCCATCGGCCAAGGTCACGCGCGGCACTTCGAGGGCGGCGAGTTCTTCGGCGGCAGACCGGGCGACGGAGCGGGTGCGGTAGTCCAGATACCGGCCCGCGAGCAAGAAGAAGGTCAGAGACAAGGCCGCGTCGAAATAGGCATGCGCGCCGGATTCGAAGGTCTCATACAAAGACATGCCGCCCGCCAAAAGGATGGCCAGGGAAATCGGCACATCCATATTGAGACGCTTGGCTTTCAACGCCGTGAACGCGGAGCCAAAAAACGGCTGACCCGCATAGGCAATGGCCGGAAGCGCGATGGCGGCTGAGATCCAGTGGAACATGTCGCGGGTGGCATCCGAGGCCCCGGACCAAACCGCGACCGACAACAACATGACGTTCATCATGGCAAAGCCGGATACGGCGATGCGGGTCAGGATGGCACGGCCCCGGCGGTCGGTTTCGGTCGCCGAAATCGCGCCGGCATCAAGTTCGTAGGCCTCATAGCCGGCTTGGGTCAACGCGCTGACAAGGTCGTCAACAGAAACGTCTTCGTCCGCCTCAATCTGTGCGCGTTTGAGCGTCAGGTTCACCCGCGCGGCGCGCACGCCGGGCTGTTTGGTCAACTCGCGCTCCACGCCGGAAATACAGGCCGCACAATAAATCGCAGGCAAAGAGAGCACAAACCGGGTGTCGCGCACATCGCGGGCATGAGCCACATCATTTGCAGCAGGTCCCGCCACACAGGCGGGACAGGCTGAAATCTGAACCTCAGACATCCGGGGCCTCTTTCTCGTTTAACGTTTGACGTGAATGATAACACGCTGTTTGAACGGCGTCCCATCCTGTGCAGTGGCCACCATCCGGTAGTTCCAATTGCCCTCGGCAAGCTCGCCCGTCTCGGCCACATAGGCCTCACCGTTGAAAGTAAATTCAGGCGTTTGATCTTCAACAACATTGGTGGCCCGGCCCAGCGTGCCGCCCATTTCGGCGGCTTGCACCGGGTTGCCATTGGCGTCACGGATAAAGATGTACAGTTTGCCATCTTCATCATCGGCCTCGATGGTCCACCCCAACGCCTCTTGCAACGCCTTGTCATGATCAAAGGTCTGCGAGGCGACATAGGAGTTTTTGACCTCGAGACCGGGGAAGGTCCGCACGGCCTGAACTGCCATGAAGACATTGACCCCGATGATCACGGTAAAGGCGGACACAGTCCCGATGAGAACATGTTTGCCAGTGATTTCGCGCATGGTTTAGTTTCCTTTGCCGTTGAAGACCGAGTCGACGGAAACCCGTTCGGAACTGGCCACATCTTCGACCCAGAACGAGAACTCTTTCCGTTCGGAATTTGCGGCCTCGGACCCGGCGGGTGCCTCGACATAGGCCCGCACGATGCGCATTTCATCGGCGTTGACTGCAATGGTATCGCCCGCCGTATTGTCGCCGCCTTGCAACGTCACCGTCAAGTCGGCCTCGCCAGAGACGCTCACACGGAACTCGCGCGTTTCGCCATGTTTGTTGCGCAACCGCAAGTCGTAAATGTTGCGGATCGCACCGTCGGATTGCATCACATAGGTCGGGTTGCGCACGGGGGCGACGGTCATGTCGATGTCCGAGCGAATAAAGAGGGCAAAGACCAAAGCAAAGCCAACAGCGGCCCAAAGCACGGTGTACAGGATCGTGCGCGGACGCAGGATGTGTTTCCACACCGGTTTTGTCGGTTCGCCGGAGATTTCGCGCGGCTCATCGGTCAACGCCATATAGTCGATCAGACCGCGCGGCTTGCCGATTTTGTCCATCATGTCATCGCAGGCATCAATGCAGAGCGCGCAGGTGATGCATTCGAGTTGCTGACCATCGCGGATGTCGATGCCCATCGGACAGACGTTCACACAGGCCATACAGTCGATGCAATCGCCCAATTGATCCGCGCCTTCGCCCTTCCGGTGCTTGCCGCGCGGTTCCCCCCGCCAGTGGCGGTAGGCCACGGTCAGCGTGTCTTCGTCCATCATCGCGGCCTGAATCCGCGGCCAAGGGCAGGCGTAGATACAGATTTGTTCTCGCGCGATTGCGCCAAAGAAGATCGTCGTGGCAGTCAAAACGGCCATGGTCATATAAGCGGCCGGATGGGCCTGCCCGGTCACAAGATCTTTCAACAGCGTCGGCGCATCGGTGAAATAAAACACCCAAGCCCCACCGGTCGCCAGGCCAATCACAACCCAGGAAATGTATTTGACGATCCGCAGCCGCACCTTGCGCAGGTCCCATTTTTTCTGACGATGCAACCGCAGACGGGCGTTGCGATCACCTTCGATCCAACGTTCGACGAGGATGAAAAGATCGGTCCAGACGGTTTGAGGACAGGCATAGCCACACCACACGCGCCCAGCCGCAGAGGTGAACAGGAACAGGCCAAGTCCCGCCATGATCAACAGGCCAGCAATGAAATAGAATTCGTGCGGCCAGATTTCGATCCAGAAGAAATAAAAACGACGCCCGGCAAGGTCGATGAGAATCGCCTGATCCGGCAATTGCGGACCACGGTCCCAACGAATCCAAGGCGAGAGATAATAAATCCCCAAGGTAACCGCCATAATGACCCATTTGAGAGTCCGGAAATAGCCTTTCACACGACGCGGAAAGATCGGTTCACGGGAGGCGTAGAGTTTGTCTTCGGGGGGGGTATCGGTAGAGCTCATGGAGCATTGCCTTTTCGCACGGTTCGCGTTTTCCCCTTAATGGGGCGGAGACCTTTATGGAGCCTTGATGTGGATCAAGATTTTTAGACTCGGCCCTAAAGATGCATCAAAAAAGTTTCTTTTTCCTGTGACATCCTGCCGCCCCCGGCAAGGAGCGGAACGCCGTCGAAATTGAAACAAAGCCGCGACCCGTCAAGAGCGCAGCTTTGTTGTCGTTTGTTGGCACCAACCCTGAAGAAACGCGCGAACAGGATCAAGGGTCAGTGCCGCAACCCGGACGTTGCCGCCCGGATTCCTATTAGCTTATTGGCCGCCGCCCAACTGATGGACGTAAAGCGCGGCTGCGTTGACCTCAGCCTGAGACAGACGCTGACCCCAAGCCGGCATCACGCCAAAGCGGGCGTTGGTGACGGTTTCCTTGAGGGTGGCACGATCGCCACCATAGAGCCAAATCGCGTCGGTCAGATTCGGCGCGCCTTGGAAGATGTCGCCTGTGCCGTCTTCGAGGTGGCACGCCGCACAGTTGTCGGCGAACACAACAGCGCCTTCGGTGGCCATCGCCGCATCGTGGTCCTGACCGGACAGCGACAGGACATATTCCACGACCTGATCAATCTGAGCCGGTTCAAGCAACTCGTCAGCGCCAAAACGCGGCATCTCGGAGTAGCGCGCCTCATCGGTTTCGTTGCGCACACCGTGTTGGATGGTGTAGGCGACCTCATCAATCGTACCACCCCAAAGCCAATCGTTGTCCAAAAGGTTCGGATAGCCGACGTTGCCGGCCGCACCGGAACCGTGGCACTGGGAACAATTGGCCCGGAACACGGCGGCCCCCATGTTGACGCCGTAGTTGTGCAGATCCGAGTTCACGTCGATTGTGGTGACGTCGGCAGAGGCCAACTCGGCGTTCACGCCCGCATTCATCTCCTCAAAAGAGGCGATGTCTTTGGCCACTTCTGCCCGAGTGGACCAGCCAAGCATCCCGGCGGTTGCGCTTTTGATCCCCGGCCATGCAGGCATCGCGATCGAATACGCGATGGCCCAAATGATACTGGCATAGAAGACCATCAACCACCAGCGTGGAAGGGGGTTGTTGAGTTCTTCGATCCCATCCCAGGAGTGGCCTGTTGTTTCCACATCTTTCTTGCTCATGTCCTCGCCTCCTTTTCGGCGGGTGTATCTTCGTTGCGGAAGATGCTGGTCGAGACGTCTTGATAGTCTTTGCGCGACCCCGGGCGGAACACCCAGACAATGACCGCAACAAAGAACACAAACATCGCAAGCAGCACCCAGCTGTCGGCAAATTCCCGAAGGATATGATAGTTCATCACATACCCCCTTAGCGTGATGCGTCAGGCGTAAAGGTCGAGAAGTCGACCAATGTGCCAAGCATCTGCAAATAGGCGATCAGAGCATCCATTTCCGTGACACCGGGTTGACCGTCGAAGTTGGACACAACGGCTTTGGGATAACGGGCCATCAACCCGTCAAAGTCACTGTCGGGATCGGCCTGCGCAGCAAAGTCCGCTTGCGCAACTTCGATCATTTCGTCGGTGTAAGGCACGCCCACGATTCGATGGGTCGACATCAGGTCCTGAATGTATTCCGCGTCGATATAACGATCCGCAAGGAAGCCATATTTCGGCATAACCGACTCAGGCACCACCGACTGTGGATCGGTCATGTGATCGACATGCCACGCGTCGGAATAACGGCCGCCCACACGGGCCAAATCCGGGCCGGTGCGTTTGGACCCCCACTGGAACGGGTGGTCGTATTTCGACTCCGCTGCCAGAGAGTAGTGCCCATACCGTTCCACTTCGTCGCGCATCGGGCGGATCATCTGAGAGTGACAGACGTAGCAGCCTTCGCGGATGTAGATTTCACGCCCAGTCAATTCAAGCGGGGAATAGGGGCGCACGCCTTCGACATCCTCGATGGTGTTTTCGAGGTAGAAAAGGGGTGCGATCTCTACGATCCCGCCGATGGTGACCACCAAAAGTGCGCCAACCATAAGGAGGGTGCCGTTGGTTTCAATGATCTTATGCTTGTCAATGAGAGCCATTGTTTAAACCCTCCCTTATTCGGCCGGAGCCATGGCCGGAACGTCTGCTTTTGCAGGGCTACGACGCACAGTCATGATCAGATTGTAGCACATGATGATCGCACCAGTGAGATAGAGAACCCCACCCACAGCACGAACCACATACATCGGATGCTTGGCGGACACGGTGTCTGCAAAGGCGTTCACGAGGAAGCCCTGGCTGTCGACTTCGCGCCACATCAGGCCTTCCATGATACCCGTCACCCACATCGACGCGGCGTAAAGCACGATGCCGATAGTGGCGAGCCAGAAGTGCCAGGACACGAGGCCAAGCGAGTAAAGACGATCCCGGTTCCACAGGCGCGGGGTGAGGAAATAGAGAGCACCAAAGGTGATCATACCGTTCCAACCCAAAGCACCGGAGTGCACGTGGCCGATGGTCCAGTCAGTGTAGTGAGACAGCGAGTTCACCGCGCGGATCGACATCATCGGACCCTCAAAGGTCGACATGCCGTAGAAGCCCACTGAGATCACCATCATACGGATGACCGGGTCGGTGCGCAGCTTGTCCCATGCGCCAGACAGCGTCATCAGACCGTTGATCATTCCACCCCAGGACGGCATCCATAGCACGATGGAGAACACCATACCGAGGGTCGAAGCCCAATCCGGCAGAGCGGTGTAGTGCAGGTGGTGCGGGCCAGCCCAGATGTAAAGAAAGATCAAAGCCCAGAAGTGAATGATCGACAGTTTGTAGGAGAACACCGGACGCTCGGCCTGTTTCGGCACGAAGTAGTACATCATGCCGAGGAAACCTGCAGTGAGGAAGAAGCCCACAGCGTTGTGACCGTACCACCACTGCGTCATCGCATCCTGAACGCCAGACATCACCATCACGGAGCGCGAGCCCAGGAAGGAGACCGGGATCACCAGATTGTTGACGATGTGGAGCATGGCAATGGTTACGATGAACGACAGGTAGAACCAGTTCGCCACATAGATGTGCTTTTCTTTACGCTTAAAGATCGTGCCCATGAAAGTGACGAGATAGGCGACCCATACGATGGTCAGCCATAGGTCGATGTACCATTCCGGTTCAGCGTATTCTTTGGATTGGGTCACACCCAAGACATAACCCGTCGCCGCCAGCACGATGAACAAGTTATAGCCCCAGAACACGAACCACCCAAGGCCACCACCAAACAGGCGCGCCGCAGAGGTGCGTTGCACCACATAGAAAGACGACGCGATCAAGGCGTTGCCGCCAAAAGCGAAAATCACCGCAGAGGTGTGCAGCGGACGCAAGCGCCCAAAGTTGCCGTGACCTTGCAGGAACTCGAAGTTGAGGCTCGGAAAAGCGAGCTGGAAGGCAATAAACGTCCCCACCAGAAAGCCCACAACGCCCCAGCCGGCAGTTGCGATAACACCGTAGCGCACGACACCATCAAAGTAGCCCTCGGGCTGTGCTTTGACGTCGCCTGTCGTCCGCAGAGTGTAGATGAAAGTAATGGCCGCCGCGGCCATGAAAATAAGCGCATGGATTTGATAGCCAAAATCGCGCCCGTAGTTTGCGGCAAGGCCGAATAGGACCACGGCGATCCCCAGCACTGCCAACTTAATGTAGTTCCACATGTTGCGTCCCTTCGTTCTGATGCCCATTTATGTTAGGCATGTCGCCCCGTGTTTGGCACAGGTCTCGACAGTTTGCGGTTTGAACGACATCCGGGCGACCCTCCTTGATCTGAGTCAAAGCATCGCGAGAAAGGGATTTCTCGCCCAAATTTCGTGTAATGTCCGCATGCATTCCTCAATGGGTTAAATACCACAGAAACAGTCCCGTGTGCGCCCTTAGTGTGCGCACCCTTATTCCTTTTACATAGTTAAATTTAAATGAACCCCCGCGCAAATCGCCGCGCCCCTCAAATTTGTTGATCTCAATCAAAGCCATTTCGAGCACATGCGCGCATTGTATAGGTCGAAATGTCGCAATTCCCGAATGGAGGTCGCCATGCCTTTTAAAACCATCACAACCATTATTTGTAATATGGACGCGGATCGCCATGCCCTTGAGGCCGCAACCGCTCTTGCTCGGCGCGAAGAAGGGCATCTTGACGTGATTTGTCTGGGTCTCGACCGCACACAGCCCGGCTTCTACTATGCCGGCACCAATGCGATGGCCTTGCAAGACAACCTGCAACAGGCCCAAACCGAGAGTCGCGAAATTGAGTCTCAGGTCACGGAATTCTTGAGAGTTCAGGAAATTTCGTGGGTGACCAACCCCTTAACCGCGCAGATGGCCGGTCTGACGCCCCAACTCGCACATTTCCTGCGCTTCTCTGATGTCGTCGTCCTGCCCCGCCCTTACGGTCCGGGCCGCAGCCACGAGCACGAAGAAATCTTGGAAGCCGCGTTGTTCTCCGGTCATGTTCCGGTTCTCGTTGTGCCCGACACCGCCGATGTGCCGCAAAACATCGAACGTGTCGTCGTCGCATGGAATGAAAGCGCCGAAGCCTTGGGCGCTGTGCGTTCCGCTCTGCCGATTCTGCAAAAAGCCGATGTTGTGGACATCACCATCATCGACCCGCCGCAGCATGGCCCCGATCGCTCTGATCCGGGTGGCTCGTTGTGCCAAATGTTGGTGCGTCACGGTGTGCGCGCCGAAGTGTCGGTTCTGGCCAAAACCATGCCGCGCGTCTCCGATGTGCTCTGCCGTCAGCTGCGCGACAAGGACGCCGATCTCTTGGTGATGGGGGCCTATGGTCATTCCCGCTTCCGCGAATCGATCCTTGGCGGTGCAACCCGCCACATGTTGGAATTGGCGGATATTCCGGTGCTGATGTCGCACTGAGTTGATGTCACACTGACGCTCAACACCACGAACATACCGCAATCCGGCCCGCAGACAGGACGATCTACGGGCCGGAAAACATTTATGAATTTGACTTGATCAAGGCCTAAAGCAAGCCTGGCCTCAGGCCATCATCCCGCCGTCCATGTCATCCCCCGTCTCGATCTGCAACCGATCGAAATCCGGGATGATCACTCTACGTTTGCCTTCCAGCGTAATGATTCCCTCGCGTTTGAGCGCCGAAATCTGCCGCGACACGGTTTCAAGCGTCAGACCAAGGTAGTCCGCCATCGCCTCGCGGGTCAGCGGCAATTCAAACATCATGCCATCGCCCGTGCTCTTCAGCGCCAGCGAGGATTCGCGCCGGGCGATGATCGCCAGCAGAGATGCAATTTTTTCCCGCGCAGTTTTACGACCGAGGATCAGCATCCACTCGCGGGCCGCATCGAGTTCGTCCAACGTCATCTCCAAAAGGCGCTGTGCGATATGCGGTGTGCGCGTCATCAGCGCTTCAAAAGGTTTACGACGAAAACAACAAAGTGTGAGGTTGGAGACGGCAGCCACATCATATGGGGCAACGTCGCGCCCCGGACGCCCCAGAAAATCAGAGGGCAACAACAGCCCAACCATCTGGGTGCGCCCGTCTTCCATGGCTTGGCTCAAAGAGGCCACGCCGGTGACCACGGAGGCCACAAAATCCATGCGATCCCCGGACCAGACAATGGGTTGGCCCGCTTCATAGGAGCGATAGTATTTGATGGAATCGAGCTCATTGAGCTCATCTGTCTCGCACCGGGCACAGACAGCCCGGTGACGGATCGGACAGGACCCACACTCTTTGTGGTCGAATACAATGTCACTCATAGGTGCGCTCACGTTTTTTGATCTGGGTCAATGCGCCCAATCTTAGTTCCACTAGATCGTATCCTCATGAACACGCACACGCAACTCCGCAAGCTTGGCCTTTTTGACGCTCGTGTCCCCCGGTACACGAGCTATCCAACCGCACCCCATTTTTCTGACGCCACAAACGCCGGGGATGTGGAAGGTTGGCTCAAGGCTCTGGACCCGTCTCAGCCGATCTCTCTTTACATCCATGTGCCGTTTTGTCGACGCCTGTGCTGGTTCTGTGCGTGTCGCACGCAGGGCACAACGACAGCTGGCCCTGTGGCCGCCTATGTCGAGACGCTCAAGACGGAATTGTCGCTTTTGAAAGCACACATCCCGGAGGGGATTCAAATCGGCCATTTGCATTGGGGTGGCGGGACGCCAACGCTGCTTGGCGCCGAAATGATCGCCGATCTCTCCGCGGCGATCCATGATCTGGCCCCTTTTAGCGAGCGTTATGAATTTTCCGTCGAGGTTGATCCCAACGAGGTCGATGACGCGCGTTTGGACGCGCTGGCCGCCGCCGGGATGAACCGCGCCTCAATCGGGGTGCAGGATTTCGACCCCGCCATTCAGGAAACCATCGGTCGCATTCAGTCCTATGAGATCACCAAAGCCGCCGTCGATGGGCTGCGCGCGCGAGGGATTTCCTCGCTCAACGCCGATATTTTATACGGCCTGCCCGGACAGACCCCGGAAAAAATCGCCGAAAGCGTTCAAAAGCTCCTGACCCTCTCGCCGGACCGGGTCGCCTTGTTTGGCTACGCCCATGTGCCCTGGATGGCGCGGCGGCAAAACATGATCCCAACCGACCAATTGCCCCGGCCCGAAGAGCGGCTGGACCTGTTCAACGTGGCGCGGGACCTGTTTGTCTGGGACGATTACGTCGAGATTGGCATCGACCATTTCGCCAAGAAAGGCGACGGTCTTGAGGTCGCGTTGCGTACAGGGACATTGCATCGCAATTTCCAAGGCTACACCGACGACAAATGCCCGACCATGGTCGGCGTGGGGGCCTCTTCGATTGCCAAATACCCGCAAGGATTCGCCCAAAACCACCCCGCCACGTCAAAATATCAAGCCGCAGTGCGCGCTGGCATTTTGCCCATCGCCAAGGGCCATACCTTCAGCGCCGAAGACCATTTGCGCGGTCGGATCATTGAGGCATTGATGTGTGATTTCCGGGTCGAAGCTGCCGAATTGATCCAAAACTATGGCCTGTCGCAAGCCGGATTTGATGCCTTTGCCAAAAGTGTAAGTGACGCGTTTCCCGAGATGCTCGCAACCTCGCCGGAGCGAATTGTCATCCTTGACGTGGCCCGCCCACTCACCCGGATGATCGCCCGCCATTTTGACGCCTATGACATGACACAGGCCAAGCATTCCTCCGCCGTCTGATCGCAACAGACCCTGATGTGTCCCAGATCCGTCCTTGCTCCCCCGCAGGGACGGATTTTGTTCGGCGCGGGGTTTGGCACAATAGTTGACAGCGTCCCAGACTTGCCAAACCGCGCATTTTCCACGACACCGCGAGGACCAAACACCGGAGCGACCGATGGACCTCATAGACCGCCTGCGCGCGATCACACCGCATGTTTTGACCGGGCCTGACGCCCTGCCCTATGGCCGCGACTGGGTTGGCAAATATGTGACCACGCCTTTGGCCGTGGTGCGCCCAAACACAACCGCCGAGGTTTCCGCCATCATGGCGCTGGCGCATGAGACGGGCACGCCCGTTGTCCCGATGGGAGGCAACACCGGATTGACCGGCGCGACCGCCGCCGAGGGGGCTTTGATCCTCTCGCTGGAGCGGATGACCCGTATTCGCGAGATCCGCCCAGAGGCCCGGATCGCCGTGGTTGAGGCCGGGGTGATCCTGCAAGACCTCCACATCGCCACCGAAGCACAGGGTCTCAGCTACCCAATGACGTTTGGCGCCAAAGGATCGGCGCGGATCGGCGGCACATTGGCCACCAATGCCGGCGGCTCCAATGTTTTGCGCTATGGCAACACCCGCGATCTCTGCCTTGGGATTGAGGTGGTCTTGGCCGACGGGCGTGTGCTTGATCTGACGAGCGAGCTGCACAAGGACAATTCCGGCTATGACCTGCGCGATCTGATGATTGGCGCAGAGGGCACATTGGGCGTGATCACCGCCGCCGTGTTGAAACTCACCCCCCTGCCGCAGGCCTACGCCACCGCCATGGTCACCGTGCCGTCCCTGCCGGATGCGTTGCAGCTTTTGAACCGGTTACAAGAACACACTGGCGGCATGGTCGAGGCATTTGAATATATGCCGCGCGACTACCTGACCCGTCTGGCGCAGTTTCGCGCCGATCTGATCCCGCCTTTGGGACATGACGTGGACCACATGATTTTCTTGGAAATCGCCTCCACCGTGCCGCGCGATTGTAGCGTGGATGACACCGGCCAAGTGCCCCTTCTGAGCGCGCTGGAAGAGATATTGGGCGAGATGTTTGAAGACGGCTTGGTCTTGGACGCCGCTTTGGCCGGGTCCGTGGCACAGCGGCGATTGATGTGGGAGATTCGCGAAGCTGCGGCGGAAATCTCGGTCAACACCAAGCCTTTGGTGATCAATGACCTTTGCCTGCCCGTCGATCAGATCGAAACCTTCCTCAGCCGTGCCGAGGCGCGCCTGAAACCGCTTGATCCCGGTGTGACCTCTTGCACGGTCAGCCATCTGGGTGATGGCAATGTCCATTATACGATTTACCCGTCGACGGCGGCGCTGTGCGACCCGTTGATGGAGGCGGTGGAGGACATTGTCCAAGACATGCGCGGCAGTTTCTCCGCCGAACATGGCATCGGTTTGGGCAAGCTCAGTTCGATGCAGCGTCGCAAAGACCCTGTCGCGCTGGACATGATGCGCGCCGTGAAAGCCGCGTTTGATCCGAAAGGGATTTTGAATCCGGGCAAGACCCTGCCCTAGTCCAAGCCCTTTATTTCCAGTCGAAAAATCCTTCACCCGCTCGCTCAAGCAGTTTGGTCGCCATGTCCACGGCCATCTCTGGACCGTCCGAAATCGCGCCAGACACATCATCGCTGAGAGATTCGGAGCCATCGCTGCGCAGGATTTCCCCACGCAGACGCAAGCTGCCCCCAACAATTTGTGCCAACCCGGCAATCGGGGTTTGGCAGGAGCCGTCAAGCTTAGCCAAAAACGCCCGTTCACAGGCCAAAGCCTGCCCCGTGGGCGCGTGATGAATGGCGGCAAGCATGTCTGCGATGTGATGATCCGCCGCACGGCGCTCAATCGAAATCGCGCCTTGGGCGACGGCGGGCAGCATCTCTTCGGCCGTGACCGCCACGCGCGGCACATCGTCAAAGCCTAGACGGTTAAGCCCCGCAAGCGCCAAAAACGTCGCATCCGCCACGCCATCTTTGAGTTTTTGCAACCGGGTTTGCACCGAGCCGCGAAATTCGATGACCTGAAGATCGGGGCGTTTGTTCAACAATTGCGCTTTGCGGCGCAGGGACGACGAGCCGACCACAGCGCCCTGCGGCAAATCCGCAAGCGCGCGCCCATCGAGCGTGATGAAGGCGTCAAAGGGATTTTCACGCGGCAGATAGGTATCAAGCACCAGCCCCTCGGGCTGTTCCACCGACATATCTTTGGTCGAATGCACGGCAATGTCGACCTCGCCATTCAAAAGCCGATCTTCGATCTCTTTTGAAAACAATCCCTTACCACCCAACTCGCGCAGGGCGCGGTCTTGAACCCGATCGCCACGGGTCGAAATGGACACAATCTGAAACGCCTCAAGCGGCAGATCAAACGCCTTCATAAGGCGCGCGCACGTCTCATGGGCCTGCGCCAGCGCAAGCGGGGAACCACGGGTGCCAATTTTCAGCGGTTGAGCGGGGGTCGGGAGTGTGAGTGTCATGGCAAAGCCATACCTGCGGCGGATCATCCTGACAAGCCATGGCCGCTTGACAAAAGCCCGCAGGAAAGGGACCAACGCGGGGACACACAACCGGGAGGCCGCAGATGTCCGAAAAAACGATCCTCAAAGCGCTCAAAGGCGAGACGCAACAGGTTCCGCCGATTTGGATGATGCGGCAAGCTGGTCGCTACCTGCCGGAATACCGCGCCACGCGCGCACAGGCCGGGGATTTCCTCAGCCTGTGTTACAACCCGGAACTGGCCGCCGAAGTGACGCTGCAACCGATCCGCCGCTTTGGCTTTGACGCGGCGATCCTGTTTGCCGATATTTTGCTTTTGCCACAAGCCTTAGGGGCCGACCTTTGGTTTGTCACCGGCGAAGGTCCGCGCCTGTCGACCATCACCTCAGAGGCAGATTTTACGCCGATGAAGGGCAAAGATGACATCCACGAGGTGCTCGCCCCGGTCTACGAAACGGTCAAAATTCTCTCGCGTGAATTACCAAAAGAGACCACATTGATTGGCTTTGCCGGTGCGCCCTGGACGGTTGCGACCTATATGATCGCGGGTCGCGGCACCCCGGATCAAGGCCCCGCCCATGCCCTGCGCGAGGGCAATAACGCCCTCTTTGAAAAGATCATCGACCTGTTGACGGTGAGCACCATCGAATATCTCGACATGCAAATCCAAGCCGGTGCCGAAGTCGTCAAGATTTTCGACAGCTGGGCCGGGAGCCTCAAGGGCGAGGCGTTTGAAAAATACGCCGTCGAACCGACGCGCCGGATCACATCCGAATTGAAAAAACGCCATCCGGGCATTCCGGTCATCGGATTCCCACGCGAAGCGGGCGATGGTTACATCGGCTTTCACGCCAAAACCGGTGTCGACTGCGTTGCCTTGGACAATTCTGTCACACCCGAATGGGGCGCGGCAAACGTGCAAAAAGACGGCTGCGTTCAGGGCAATCTGGCATCAAGCCACATGGTCACAGGTGGCCAAGGCCTGATTGACGAAGTGCGCCATGTCCGTGACGCTTTCTCCAAAGGTCCGCATATCTTCAACCTCGGTCACGGCATCACACCAGACGCCAACCCGGACAATGTGTCTTTGATGATCGAGACCCTTCGGGAAACGCGCTAGCACAGCTCGCGATTGATTTCGCACGTTGAGAAGCATCTCAAGCGGGATATTCTCTCCTCAGATTTTAATCAATTTGAGGAGATCTCGATATGAGCACGGAATCCATTACGGTGTCATTGCCTCTGGGTGAAGCGGTCACTAAAGACCATTTCGGCGTGAACTTCGTCGATACCTTTGATCGCGTCCAACACGAGGGCAATGCCGCAGGGCTCTCGGATTTTCTTGAAGATACTCAGAATGGGACTGAAGGCCTGAATGGTATGGGCCTCACGTCCCTCCGTTGGCCGGGTGGCGCGGATATCGAAAGATATGCGCTGAACGTGGACGCCAATGGTGCCGTCGATCTGGCTCCCAAAGAGGACATTACCGGACAAGAGCAACTGAACATCGCGCTTTTGGAGGACTTCCTTGAATTTTGTGGGGACAACAGGGTGTCCGCAAAAATCATCATTCCAACCGAATGGTTGACCGATAGCCAATATGCCAGCCCAGGTCAGGTTGCGACGGACATCACACAAGTGGAAATTGATGCCGTCGCAGCCTTTGTCGCCAAAGTGATGGAGATCGCGCAAAACACGGGCGCAACCATCGACGGCTTTGAAATCGGCAATGAATATCGCGGCGTCTACACAGCCCAAGGCTATAGCGCAGTGCTCAACGCGCTCGTCCCAGCCATTGATGATGTCCTAGGCGATGGGGCCGATGCGCCAGACATCATCGCCCAAATGTCGATCGACACAAAAGATGGCAGCAATGTTTCCCTTGATGATTTCGCAACTCAAAATATCAACGGCGTGCTTGAAAAGCTTGATGCGGGGGTCGCCGATATGATCGACGGCCTTGCCTCACATTTCTATTACCAAGACGGTCAACAATCCACGACGGATACAACGGGCGAGTGGCGTCACAGCTACGACAACATAGACGATCTTGTGGCAAAGTTCGCAGATATGGCGGCCGAGTGGGGCGAGGACATGGATTTGCATCTCAGCGAATGGGGCGTGCAACACACCGCCCTCTCTGATGATGCGCGCTATTGGGGCTTGATGCAGTTGGCCCCAACATTGGAAATCTTCTCCGCAATGATGAAACATGGCATCGACGGCGCCGACATGTGGCCCCTTTTGTACCACACGACAGCCTTGGCCAATAACAGCGGCAAGCTCCGCCCGATTGGCATTCTGGTTGACCTGATGAATGACACTCTTGTGGGAAAAGAGGCGCTGGATGCGACACCCGAGGGCGGGTCCAGCTTTGACATTCACGGGTTTATTGGCGGCGGAGAGGGCACTGTTTTCCTGTCGTCCCTGTCCGACAGTCAGGACCAAGTCATAACCATCAACCTCGCGGATATGTACGCAATCGGGTACGGAACCGTGACGGTGCAAATCATTGGCGTCGATTACGCCCAAACCGACGGTGTCTACACGGGCGGCCACTATAACGAAGTTGATTTGGCCGCCTGGCAAGACCCCAACACGCTTGGGACATTGAGCAGTGAGACCTACTCTGATCTCACCGAGATTTCAATCACCTTGGACGCCTACGAGGTCGCAGTGATCACCTACACCGCATATGACGTGGTCGAAGAGGTCTCGGTTCAATTTAACGACGTCACATATGGGACCTCCTACAAATATTTGGAGGAAGCCGCGACCAACGACTATATCATTGGCTCTGATCTGCACAACTGGATCAAAACCGGGGCGGGCGATGACTATGTCATCGGCGGTGACGCAAATGACACCCTAAATCTCGGCGATGGGAACGATAAAGCCGATGGCGGTGACGGCGCTGACTACATCTCCGGCGGGTACGGCGCTGACTTGATCGTCGGGGGCCTCGGTGGAGATACTCTTCTTGGCGGTCATGGTGATGACAACATATTGGGAGGCAATGGCGGCGACAAATTATATGGCGGCAACGACAATGATGCGTTGAACGGGGGGAGTGGCGCCGATCTTCTGGAGGGGGAAGCCGGCAACGACCGTCTGGTCGGAGAAGATGGCAATGACACCCTGATTGGCGGTGATGGAGTGGACACGCTGTATGGCGGTGTCGGGGACGATACGCTTTCCGGGGGCACCGGGAATGACACCCTGATCGGCAATGGTGAAAACGACATCCTGCATGGGGACGCGGGCGACGACGTTCTCAATGGCGGGCTTGGATACGATAACCTCTACGGCGGCGACGGCGATGATCGCCTTGTCGGCGACAATGCAAGCGACAAACTTTGGGGCGAAGACGGAGACGACACCCTTTATGGCGGGTCCGGGAACGACCGACTTGATGGCGGCGTGGGCAATGACACCCTTGACGGTGGTGCAGGCAATGACACGTTTGTTTTTTCCGGTACGTTCCAAGTGGATCACATCACCGACTTTGACGATAACGGAAATGATATCATTGATCTCAGCAATGTGGCCTCCATCACAAGTTGGAGTGATCTCAACAACGCGCATATGACTGAATCTGGCTCAAACGTCATCATTGATGCCGGCGGCGGCAACATCATCTACTTGGATAGCACCACCCTGAGCGATCTCAGCGCAAGCGATTTTATCTTTTGATACCTAAATGGCCCCTTCCCGGGACCCTCTCAATTCCTGTTCTATCGACCTATACCCATTTCGCCATCGGCGGCAGGGACATCAAGACGGCGTTGGCGTCATGGCCCGTTTCCAAACCAAACTTGGTGCCCCGGTCATAGACGAGATTGTATTCGGCATAGAGGCCGCGATGGATCAGTTGTGTATCTTTGTCCGCCTCTGTCCATGGCGTATCGCGGCGCTTTTCTGTCGCGCCTAAGAAGGCGGGCAAAAACGCCCGGCCCACGTCTTGGGTAAAGGCAAAATCCGCCTCCCAATCGCCCGTGTTGTGATCATCAAAAAAGATACCCCCCACGCCGCGCGCCCGACCGCGATGCGGGACATAGAAATACTCATCCGCCCACTCTTTGAAGCGCGGATAATAGTTCGGATCATGGCGATCACAGTGATGCTTTTGCACAGCGTGAAACGCCTCCGTATCCTCGGCATATTCGATGCAAGGATTCAAATCCGATCCGCCGCCAAACCACCATGCATGCGGCGTCCAAAACATCCGTGTGTTCATGTGAACGGCGGGCGTATGCGGGTTTTGCATATGCGCGACAAGCGAAATCCCCGCCGCCCAAAACCGCGGATCTTCTTTCATCCCCGGAATGCCCTTGCGCGCGGCCATGGCCATTTGCGCCCGCTCGCCCAACTCACCGTAAACAGTGGAGATATTGACGCCGACCTTTTCAAACACCCGGCCCCCGCGCATCACTGACATCACGCCACCACCCGCATCAGAGCCGTCATCCGAGCTGCGCTTGGTCTCGGTGACCTCAAAACGCCCAGCGGGCAACTCTGCAAAAGGGCCTGTGGTTTGGCTGTCTTCGAGCGCCTCGAACGCGGTGACAATCTGATTGCGCAAATCCCGAAACCAAAGGGAGGCGCGGGATTTTTCGTCAATCATCTCTGGGCTCATCTCTTCGCGGGTATCTTGGCTCATTCGGGCTGTCCTTTCCGGCGCATCATGTTGCGTCCAGAGGTAGCAGGAATGCGCTAAGAGCAGCAAGGGCAGTAAGATCCCTTCCCCCGCGCCAGAAAAAGCCTATGATATGGACAGAGTTGAAATGGAGATTTTCAAATGCGTTGGCTTGCTCCCCTTATGCTTTTGCCGCTTGTCGCCGCCTGTTCCGAACAACAGATGTGCATTTCCCGCGCCACCAAGGATTTGCGTCAGGTTCAAAGCTTTATTTCCGAATCCGAGGGCAATCTCGCGCGCGGCTATGCCCTGGTCGAAAAAGAATACATCGACTACGACATTGAGCGCTGCGGTGAAAATGCGGACGGTACACCCATTTACTGTCGCGTGCCCGACGTCGAAACCCGACGTGTTCCAAAAGCCATCGACCTTGATGCCGAAGCGGCAAAATTGGCGGCGCTGAAAAAGAAAGAGGCGCAATTGGCAAAACAGGCGGAGGCCGCAATCCAAGCCTGTGTGCAGCAATATCCGAGCTGAGACAGTAGAGCCTTTCGCACTTAATGCGTGGGCGCGTGAACCGGATCAACCAGTGTGCGCCCGCCATCCAAGGTCAGGATTTGTCCGGTCATAAATCCAGAGGCCTCAGACACCAAATATTGCACGGTCTCGGCGATTTCTGAGGCCTGTGCGACCCGGCCCAGCGGCGTCTTAGAGATTATCTCATTTCGGTAATCAGGGTTTTCGGCCAACATCCCTTGCAGGCTTGCACTCATCACCGAGCCAAACGCCACGGCATTGACCCGAATGCGATTGGGCGCCAGAGCCACCGCCATGGAGCGGGTCAGTTGATCGACGGCGGCGGAGGAGACAGAAAAGGCCAAAAGCTCCGGTTGTGAACGGCGCGCGGCAATCGAGGACAGGTTCACGATCGAGCCGACGATGCCCTCGTCTTCGCTGCTTTTCTCAGATTGTTTGATCATCCATTTCGCCACCTGCTGCGTCAATCTTAGCGAGGTCATCAGGTTTTGCTCAATCAAATGGGCGACATTGTCTTCCTCGACGCACAAAGGATCGCTCATCGCCACCTGACGCGAGGCGTTGATCAGGATGTCAACGCCCTCAAAGGCATCAATCGTGGCAGACAACAGGTTGGCGATGGTCAGTTTTTCACGCAGATCTCCTGCGAAATATGCGATATGGCCGTCATCCACGTTGGCCGCCTCACCGTATTGTTCAATCAGGCTGGCCTCGTCGATATCCGCGCACATCACCCGCGCGCCCTGAGACTCGAAATGCCGCACAATCGCCAGACCAACGCCATTGGCCGCCCCGGTCACGATGGCGGTCTTGCCTTCAATCGAAAAGCTCATCAGTCGTCTCCGCAATGTGTTAGCGCCATCTTAAGCTGTTTTACCGCTCATGCGAAGCGGTTTTGCGGCGTGAAGCACCTTAAACCCGCCCGTATCGGCAATCGGTTGGCATGTGCCGAACATCTCGGCAAGCGTTGCCTCGTAGGGCAATTGCCGATTGGCCACCAGCCAAAGCTGACCCTGAGGCGACAGCATCCCGGCGGCGGCCCGGATAAAGGCTTGGCCCAGCCCCGGATCAGCCGCGCGTGAGGTATGAAACGGCGGGTTCATGATCACCGCATCCAGTTTTGTCGGCGGGGTGAATTTGGTCGCATCCTGCCAATGGAATTCCGCGCGCGGGTCGGTGACATTTTCGCGCGCACAGGCAAGAGCGGCGGCCTCTGCCTCGACCACATGCAGGCGTTTCACCCCCGGATGATCCAAAATATGACGGGAGAGATAGCCCCAGCCCGCGCCAAGATCGGCGATTTTCGACGGTAATTTCTCGGGCAACGCGGCCAGAAGCGCCTGCGAGGCTTTGTCAATGCGATCCACCGAGAAGACGCCAAGCCGGGTGGAGAACCCGTCGATCAGATGCAGCGCACCAGGATCGGCCCAATCGGTGAAATCACCGCCAGAAAAGGCGAAGGCCTTGCCATGGGCTTTGGACACGATCTGCGCCACTTCGGCCCGTTTGCGCACGTCCTTCAAAAGACTGTCGATGCCATCGGTTTTCTGCCCATCCACGATCACACGCGTCGCCCGAGCGACCGCATCGGCGATCAACGCCCGCGCCTCCGCCTTGGACCGCGGCACGGCAACAATGGCCAAATCAAATGCGCCCTCAGCCGCGACACGGGTATCAAACCCGCGCGCGGTGAGCGCATCGAAATCGGGTTTAAACCCCTGAACGATCTGAAGAGTTGCGCCCGCGAGATCGGACAGATCGGCATCATGCGTAGGGCTATAAACCACAACGCGCGCAGGCACCGAGTCAGATAGATCGTGACCAGACAGATCGTGGCCTTCGAGCAAAAGAGGGAGGCGGGAAGATATCATGAAGCGGCGAAACGCCTATTCCTTTTCCATCGTGCATTGCAGCGGATGTTGATGGCGGCGGGCGAAATCCATCACCTGCTGCACTTTGGTTTCGGCAATCTCAAACGGAAAGACCCCAACGACGGCCAAGCCCTTTTTATGCACGGTCAACATGATCTCCGTCGCATGACCATGGCCAATGCCAAAAAAGCGCTCCAGCACCAGAACGACAAATTCCATCGGCGTGTAATCGTCGTTCAAAAGCATCACCTTATACAATGGCGGACGCTTGGTTTTCGGCTTGGTTTTAAGCGCAAGATCGACATCGCCGTCGTCGAAACGGTCGTCTTTGTCGGACATCATGTGAGGCAAGAGGGTCACTCTGGCGTCTCCGATTTTTGGATTTTGCACAAACTTACGGTCTTGATTGGCGTTATATAGCCCCTTTTTCGCATGAATAAAGAGGGTTATGCCAAAAGCAGTAAAGGGAGCATAGCATATGTCTGTCAAACTCGCGACAATCGCGTTCGATGCCGATGACACGCTTTGGGAAAACGAGGCGTTTTTTCGCATGACCCAAGAACGATTCGCCGATCTTTTGTCTGATTACACCGAGCGCGATCACTTGGCGGGGCGGCTTTTGGCTGCGGAACGGCGCAACCTCGGCCAATATGGATTCGGCATCAAAGGCTTTGTCTTGTCGATGATCGAAACGGCGATTGAGGTAACAGATCAAAGCGTTCCTGCCTCGGTGATCGCCGAATTGATTGCCGCCGGACAGGACATGTTGCGCCACCCGATTCACCTGCTCGATGGCGTCGAAGAGACAGTACGCGCCTTGGCCGAGCAGCATGAAATCCTGTTGGTGACCAAAGGCGATCTGTTGGATCAGAAACGCAAATTGGCGCAATCCGGTTTGGGCGATCTGTTTGATGGGGTCGAAATCGTCTCCGCCAAGACACCCGAGGTCTATGCCGGCATTTTCGCGCGCCATAATGTGGCCCCCGAAGCCGCGATGATGGTGGGCAATTCGATGAAATCCGATGTTCTGCCGCCGCTTGAGGCCGGGGCCTGGGGCGTGTTCATTCCGCACAATTGGACGTGGGAAATCGAACATGCGGAAGCGCCCGAAGATCATCCCCGATACCGCCAATTGGGTGATTTGGGGGCGCTGCCTACGCTCATCGAAACGCTCGACCTTTGAACAGAGCCTCCACAGATTTCTTTTTCATACTGCAAACTTCACCATGTGGTGGGCAACGCGGCCATAGCCACCACATGTGGCGTTGCAACTCTGCACCCTCACAAAGTCTTTGAAAATTCGCGGTTTTCTCAAACGAAAGCCTGTGCTACGTTTTCAAAATAAGCTGGGCGAAATGATCCGGCAGGACGAGGCAGATTTATCATGATGAGCAACGTGCAAGCGCGGGGTGTCCTGCGTGCCGTATCAAGACGCATTTTCCCTCTTATTTTGATCGCCTTTGCGATGACCGTCGCAATGTCGGCAAAGATGATGGCGGCGGAATATGCCGCGCTGGTGATGGATGCACGCAATGGCAAAGTGTTGCACGCTACCAATGCCGACACCCGGTTGCACCCCGCCTCTCTGACCAAGATGATGACGCTCTACATCGCTTTTGAGGCGGTCGAACATGGTGAAATCACCCTCGACACCCTCGTCACCGTGTCGCGCAATGCCGCCTCTGAACCGCCTTCGAAATTGGGCCTCAAGGCCGGTCAAAAAATCAAACTGCGCTATCTCATCCGCGCCGCTGCCGTGAAATCCGCCAATGATGCCGCCACGGCCATTGGCGAGGCCATCGAAGGCTCCGAGGCCGCATTTGCCCGCCGGATGAACCGCACCGCCAAAGAGCTTGGCATGTCGCGCACCACGTTCAAAAACGCCAATGGCCTGACCGAAGAAGGCCACCTGTCGACCGCCCGCGACATGTCCGTTTTGGGGCGCCACGTGTTTTATGACTACCCGGAATATTACAACATCTTTTCACGCAAAACCGCCGACGCGGGTGTGACCACCGTCACCCACACCAACTCGCGGTTTCTGAGCGCCTATCCCGGCGCAGATGGCATCAAAACCGGATACACTGCGGCGGCAGGGTTTAACCTCGTGGCCTCGGCACAGCATGGCAGTGAGCGGATCATCACCACCGTTTTCGGTGGCCGTTCCACCGCATCGCGCAATGCCAAAGTGGCCGAATTGATGGACCTTGGCTTCAAACGCGCGCCGACCAATGTCTCTGTCATCAAACCGAAAAAGCCACCCTATTTGGGTCAGGTTGGCGGCGGCGCCGTTATGGTCGCCGAGGGCCAAACCGCGCCGAAAGTGGCGTCGAAAATCGTCCGGGTGAGCGTCAATATGGCCAAAAGCCCGATCCCGAAAGCCCGCCCAATGCGCGAACTGGCACCCGAGGATGAACAAATGTTACTGGCCGCCTCGGATGACGTGTTCTCCGCTTTGGAAAAAGCCAATCAAGAGGCCGCACTTTTGGCCGCTGCGACCGAAGCCACGGTAGAAGCCAGCACGATTTTAGCGGCGGAAGCCTCGCGGGCTCAAACCGCGCCTGCGATACCCGCCATCGCGCCGATCCTGCGCCCTACGCGCACCGAAGCGCCTGAAACATTGCAACTCGCCTCGATCGAACCCACATCCGCCGTCGCCGCCGATCCGGTCCCGACAGGACCCGAAGTGGTGACGCGGATTTCGACCTCTGGCAACCGCCATTGGGGCATCAACATCGGCACGTACGGCTCGGAATATGAAGCCCGCAAGGAGCTGTTGCGCACCGCGCTGACAGAGATCGAAATGCTTGATGGCGCACTGCGCAAAGTGGTCAAAACCAAACGCGGCTATGACGCCAACTTCCTTGGGCTGACCGAGGATTTGGCCGCGATGACCTGTCGCCGGTTGGAAGCGCGCGGCACGGACTGTGCGCCCATCGGCCCGTCCTGAACCAGATACATTAAGCTGAAAAGAGAGGGCGTGGGGTGTTACAACCCTGCGCCCTCTTCTACTTTTAGATCAAACGCCGCCGCCACCAAGGCGCGGGTGTAGGCCATTTGCGGGGCGTCAAAAATCGCATCGGCGTCGCCCGCCTCAACCACGTCGCCGCGCTTCATCACCAGAACCTTATGGCTCAACGCCCTCACAACCCGCAGGTCGTGGGAGATGAACAGATAGGCCAGCCTATGCGTGACCTGCAGCTTGCGCAAAAGCTCAACGATCTGCACCTGAACCGTCATATCGAGCGCCGAGGTCGGCTCGTCCAAGACCAACAGGCGGGGTCGCAAGATCATCGCGCGGGCAATGGCGATGCGTTGGCGTTGCCCGCCGGAAAACTCGTGCGGATAGCGATGGCGGGTTTCGGGGTCGAGCCCAACCTCGCGCATGATGTCGATCACCGCCGCCTCATTGGAGGCATAGCCGTCAACCTTATGCACGCTCAAACCTTCGGCGATGATCTGCGCCACGGTCATCCGCGGCGAGAGGGAGCCGAACGGGTCCTGAAACACGATCTGCATATCGGCGCGCAGTGGTCGAAGTTGACGGTTGGACCAGCCCTGAATGTCTTGCCCCAAAACGACCACTGGCCCCTGTGAGGAAATCAACCGCATTATCGCCAGTGCCAACGTGGTTTTGCCAGAACCAGATTCGCCCACGATGCCCACGGTTTCGCCTTCGCGTACCGAAAACGATGCGGCATTGACCGCTTTGACATAGCCCACCGTTTTGCGCAGAAACCCGCGCTGCACCGGGAACCAGATGCGTAATTTCTCGGTTTCGGCCACAACCTTGGCCCCTTCGGGCACCGGGTCCGGGCGACCCGTCGCAGCGGCGGCCAAAAGCATTTGGGTGTAGGGATGTTGCGGATTGTCGAAAATCAACGCCGTCGGGCCGGTTTCGACAATCTCCCCGTCTTTCATCACGCAGACCCGATCGGCGATTTTGCGCACGATATTGAGGTCATGGGTGATGAAAAGCATCGACATGCCAAGCCGATCCTTGAGCTCGCGCAACAGCTCCAGAATCTGCGCCTGAATGGTCACATCAAGCGCCGTGGTCGGTTCGTCCGCAATCAAAAGCTCGGGGTCATTGGCCAGAGCCATGGCGATCATCACACGCTGACGTTGGCCGCCCGAAAGTTGGTGCGGATAGTCTTTGAGACGGCTTTCCGGCTCATGGATGCCGACCTGTTCCAGGAGTTCAATCACCCGAGTGCGCGCCGCGGTGCCGGTCATGCCGTGGTGGATCAAAAGCACCTCGGAAAGCTGTTTTTCCAGCGTGTGCAACGGGTTGAGTGAGGTCATCGGCTCTTGGAAGATAAAGCTGATGTCATTGCCGCGCAGTTTGCGGAGTTCCTTTTCGGACGCCCCGACAAGCTCTTGACCCTGATAGATGATCGAGCCCGTGATCTCGGCCGTGTCGGGCAAAAGATTCACGCTGGAGAGCGCCGTGACGGATTTGCCGGAGCCAGATTCACCCACAAGCGCAACGGTTTCGCCTTTTTCAACGGCAAAAGACACGCCTTTGACGGCCTCGACCGTGCCCCCGTCCTGACGGAAGCCAACGCGGAGATCTGTGTAGCGCAAAAGGCTCATCGAAAGGTCTTTCTCGGGTCAAAAGCATCGCGCACGCCTTCAAAGATAAAGACAAGCAGCGACAGCATGATCGCGTAGGTGAAAAAAGCGGTGAAACCCAGCCATGGCGCCTGAAGGTTCTGTTTGGCCTGAAGCGTCATTTCGCCCAATGAGGGGTAGGATGAGGGCAGCCCGAATCCCAAGAAATCCAGCGAGGCCAACGTGCCGATGTTGCCCGTCACGATAAAGGGCAGCATCGTCAAAGTGGCGACCATGGCGTTGGGCAACATGTGGCGGAACATGATGGTGCCGTTGGAAACGCCAAGCGCACGCGCCGCACGGATATATTCGAAATTGCGCGCCCGCAGAAATTCGGCCCGCACCACACCGACCAATGCGGTCCAGCCAAACAGGATGGTCACCATCACCAAAAGCCAGAAACTTCGGCCCAAAATGGCAAACAGGATGATGATCACATAGAGCGACGGCATCGCCCCCCAAATCTCTAAAATCCGTTGGAAAATCAGGTCGGTGCGTCCGCCAAAAAATCCCTGAAGCGCGCCTGCGATGATGCCAACGAAAGACGAGAGCACCGAGACGATGAGGGTGAAGAACACCGATAGGCGAAAGCCGTAAATGACGCGGGCGACGACATCGCGTTTGGTGTCATCGGTGCCCAGCCAGTTTTGGGAGGTCGGCGGCGAGGGTGCTGCCCCCGGCCCCTCAACTTGGGTGTTGAACGAATAGCGGATCGGCGGCCAGAGCATCCAGCCTTTCTCGATCTTGTCCCCGTTGATGACTCCATCTTTGGCATCTTCGATCAGGGTGTCAGGATCGTCGAAACAGTCGACCATGCCGCCGGTTTTGACCAAACATTGTACTTCGGCATAGCGATAGACCGCTTCGGTTCTGAAATCGCCGCCGAATTCGGTTTCCGGGTAGAATTTGAAAATCGGCATGTAATAGCCGCCGCGGTATTGCACCAGGATCGGTTTGTCATTGGCCAGAAATTCGGCAAAAAGCGACAGGCCGAACAGGATCGAAAAGATGATCAGCGACCAAAACGCACGACGGTTGGCGCGAAAGTTGCGCCAACGCCGTTGGTTGAGGGGGGAAAGTGTCATGTGTCCCTCTTTTCAAAGTCGATGCGCGGGTCGACAAAGACATACATCAGGTCAGAGAGGATGCCGATCAACAGGCCGATGAGACCAAAGAAAAACAACGTGCCAAAGATCACCGGATAGTCGCGTTCAAGCGCGGCTTGGTAGCCCAAACGCCCCAACCCATCGAGCGAGAACAGCGTTTCGATGATGACCGAGCCGCCAAAGAAAACACCCAGAAACAGACCCGGAAAGCCCGCGATCACGATCAACATCGCGTTGCGAAACACATGGCCGTAGAGGACGCGGGATTCGGACAGGCCCTTGGCCTTGGCGGTGACAACGTATTGTTTGCGGATTTCATCGAGGAAGGAGTTTTTGGTCAACAGCGTGAGCGTGGCAAAAGACGAGATCACCGAGGCCAGAACCGGCAGGGTGATGTGCCACAGGTAATCCAACGCTTTGCCGACCAGCGTCATGTCGCTCCAATTCGGTGAGGTCAGCCCGCGCAGCGGGAAAATTTGCCAATAAGAGCCGCCCGCGAACAGCACCAACAGCATGATCGCAAAGAGAAATCCGGGAATGGCATAAGCCGCGATGATGATGCCGGAGGTCCATGTGTCAAAGTTCGATCCATCCCGGACCGCCTTGCGGATGCCCAAGGGAATTGAGATCATATAGGAGATCAGCGTCGCCCAAAGCCCAAGGGTGATCGACACGGGCAGCTTGTCCCACACCAGATCAAGCACCTTCTCGGATTTGAAATAGCTCTCGCCGAAATCAAACCGCATGTAGTTCCACATCATCGACAGAAAGCGTTCCAAAGGCGGCTTATCGAGGCCAAATTGACGCTCCAGATCTTTAATGAACTCAGGCGGAAGGCCACGCGCCCCGGCATATTCGCTTTCATAGCCGTTGCCATCGAGCACATCCATGTTTTGACCCGCGTCGCCCTGACCGCCGGTAAAGGAGGCAAAGGCGTCGCCTTCGCCACGCATGTTGGCCAACACCTGTTCGACAGGGCCGCCGGGCACGAATTGGGTGAGCGCGAAATTGAGGATCATGATGCCGAGCAAAGTCGGAATGATCAACAAAATGCGCCTTAAAATATAGGCTCCCATGCGGATTGTCCTGACTGGCTTATTTCAACGCGCCGGCGGCTTTGAGCGCCCGCTCTTTGTCGGCATTGACCCACCAGAAATCCAGATACCCCAGATCAAGCGGCGGCATTTTATCCTCGGACGGATGCTCATACATGTTGTAATAGGCCACCCAGTGTTTGTCGTTCATATGCGCGGGGACGATGAAATAGTCGTAGCGCATGATCCGGTCGGCGGCGCGCACAAGGGCGGCCATGTCATCATAGCTTTCGACCTCAAGCACCCGTTTGCCCAGATGATCAATCGCCGGATCAGACAGACCCGCCGGGTTGAACACGTCGTTCACGTTGTCCGATCCGTATTTCTGATCAAAGCTGGAGCCTTCTTCAAACCCGTTCGTATAGCCGCTGTAGATCATATCGTAATCAAAACTTTGGGTCCGGGCTTGGTATTGGTTTGCATCGACGCGGTTGTAGCTGGCGTTCACGCCCAGCGCGACGAGGTTTTCGATATAGGGGTTGATGATGCGATCCCAAGCCGGGTTGTAATGCAGGAATTCCACATCCAGCGTTTCGCCCTTGGCATTGCGCAATTTCCCGTCAGAGTCGGGCGTATACCCAGCCTTTTCAAGCAAAGCCAATGCCTTGCGCAGGTTCTTACGATCCAAAGAGCGTTCTCCCGACGTGTGGGGCACGAACGCCTCTTCGGTGAAAATCTCAGGCGGGACCAGGTCGCGAACCTCTTCGAGGTAGGCCAATTCTTTGCCCTCCGGCAGGCCGGTGGCCTTGAGCTGCGGCGTTTCCCAAAAGCTCTCGCGCTGTTTGAACAGCCCGTATTGCAGCGTGTCGTTGGTCCAGGTGAAATTATACATCAACCCAAGCGCCAAACGCACATTGCGATCCTGGAACTTGTCCCGGCGCAGGTTGAACAAAAATCCGGCCGCACCCGGCAGCGAGCCATCATGAAGCGCAGCTTTGATCACCCAGCCCTTTTTCAAGGCCGGAAAATCATAGGCGGTGGCCCAATTCAAAGACGAGGTCTCTTGGCGAAAGGTGATTTCACCCGATTTAAACGCCTCAAACGCTGCAATCGTATCGCCGAAATAGATCACCTTGATGGTGTCGAAATTCTCGCGCCCGACTTTGAGCGGATGTTTGGCGCCCCAATAGTCCGGGTTGCGTTTGTATTTCACCCATTGGCCGGCGTCGTAGCTGTCCAACATATAGGCCCCTGTGCCGGGAGAAACATCGAAACGCTTCTCATCCAACTTGGCGTCATTGTCCTCAAACCACGCCTTTTGCATCACCAAGGTGGCCCCGGCCTGTCCAATCAACCCTTTGCGTGGGATGTCCGGTTGAAAGGTGAATTTGACGGTATAGGGATCAAGCGCCTCCACATGCGCAATCATCGCACTGACGCCAGCGCGCCAAGACGGCGTCGCTTCGTTGATGAATTTATTATGGGTGAACACCACATCCTCGGCGGTCATCGGCGAGCCGTCGGAAAAACGCACATCCTTGCGCAGGTGGAAAATCACCCACTCCTGACTTTCAGGATATTCCAAGGTTTCACACAAAAGACAGTATTGCGCGCCGGTGAACTCGTCCGAAGTCCCTGCCATAAGCTGCTCATACGGGGTCGACGACAAGGCGGCTGGCGTCCCTGAAAGGGTCGAATAGGGGTTCATGCTGTCAAAGGTGCCCACCGTGCCCAAGACAATGTCACCGCCTTTGGGCGCGTCTGGATTGACGTAATCAAGATGGTCAAAGGGTTCGGAGTATTTCACCGTATCCCAGTCGGTGAACCATGCGCGCGTGATCGTGTCCTCAGCTTTCGCGGCTCCACTCAAAAGCGCCAACAGGGCCAAGATCGGGAAACCTGTGCGAAAAGCGGGGCGTGCGAACATATGGAACCTCCGAAAGTGTTGTGAGGCGCAGTTGGGCTGCGCGTCTTGCTCTGTGCGACGGTAATGTGTCGACGCGCCCACATGCAAGTTACAACACATCGAAAAACCGTGATCACACCCAAGCGCGTAAGAGTTTGCATAAGAAAACCCCCACTGGCACGCGGCCAATGGGGGTTTGTGATGCAATCAGGCGCGATCTGTTGAGATCAGCCAGAGATCGACTGAAGATAGGCCACGAGATTGGCGCGATCTTCGATCTTCGGCAGTCCTGCGAAAGACATTTTTGTGCCCGAAACAACGCCTTTCGGGTTGAGCAGAAATTCGTTGAGCGCCTCGGGTGTCCATGCGCCGCCATGAGCCATCATGCCGTCGGAGTAGGCAAACCCATCGACGCTTGCGACCACACGTTCAAACACGCCATCAAGATGCGGACCGGTGCCGTTGGTGCCGTCCACCTTGTGGCAGGCTTTGCATTTGGAAAAGACTTTTTCGCCTTTCGCAACATCCGCAGAGGCCAGAAGCTCGTCAAAGCTCACTTGGACCACCTCTTCTGCCGGGGCCGCATCCTCTTCGCCCGTGGCAATCACATAGGCTTGGGCGTGTTCGCCCTCATGACCTGCGCCGCCCATCGAGTAGATGGAAGTCCCAGCCCAATTGGCGAAAAGGAAGATCAAGAAGGTGCCGCAGAGGCCGCCGACGACCTTGGTGATGGTCATAGTGTTGAACATGTCGCGTTCCGTTTATATGCATTCGTCGCGCGCTATCTACCCGCTTCCCCTACTGCATTTCAAGGTATAAGACCGTCACCCACGCAAGTTAGCGCAAAACTATGAGACAAAAGGGGTCGAGAATGACCAGACGCATCGCATTTCAGGGAGAACCGGGGTCATATTCCCATCAGGCATGTCGCGAAGCACGTCCCGAGTTTGAGCCCCTGCCCTGCCCGACTTTTGAGGATGCGATGGAAGCTGTGCGCTCGGGGGCGGCTGACCTGGGCATGATTGCGGTTGAAAATTCGACCTACGGTCGTGTGCAGGACGTCTATCATCTTTTACCGGAATCAGGTCTGCACATCATTGATGAAACCTTCGTGCGGGTGCATGTGAACCTTTTGGGTCTGCCCGGCACAAACCCCTCCGACATCAAACTGGTGCGCGCCATGTCGGTGCTTTTGGGTCAGGCGCGCGGCTTTGTGCGCGACCACGGCCTGACCACGGTCAATTGGTCCGACAATGCCGCCGCTGCGCGTTCCGTGAAAGAAGAGGGCAATCCACAGATCGGGGCTTTTGCCTCGGAACTTGCCGGTGAAATTTTCGGCCTCGATGTGCTGGCACGCCATATTGAGGACCACAAACTCAACACCACCCGCTTTTTGATCATGGCGCGCGAGGCCGATTATACCCGCCGCGCAGACAAAATGGTCACAGCCTTTATGTTCCGCGTCCGCAACCTCCCCGCCGCGCTCTATAAAGCGATGGGGGGCTTTGCCACCAATGGCGTGAACATGACCAAGCTGGAAAGCTACATGGTCGACGGGGTGTTCACCGCGACGCAGTTTTATGCCGATATCGAAGGCCATCCCGACGATGAGAACGTGCGTCGTGCCCTGGATGAATTGGGCTATTTCACAGAAATGGTTGAGATTTTAGGCGTCTATCCGGCCGATCCGCGTCGAACCTAAACACACATTTTTAGGCGCGTCCCGATTATTTTCTGGGCGCGCCTTTGTATTCATCCGATAAATGGTCGCAAAACTTTGACACCCGCGTCTCGAACCGCTTTTGCAATGTGCTCTTGGCGAATTTCACGGACTGAACCAAAATCCGAGCCGACAAGGTGTTTGGTTGCACATCGTAGCCAAGTGTCATGCGCGTGCGGTGCGGCGACAGCGCCATAAGATCGGCGGTCAAAATCATGTCCAACCCGCCGGATTTCGCATCGGCCACCAAACCATTGGGCGCATCATAGTCGCGGATTTCAACGGCCAAATCGCGCAGTTTGCCCCGAAACGGCACTTTCAGCGTCCATCCGGCGCCAACTCCACGCGGCTGACTGGGCGATTTGCGCTTGACATCAATGCCGCGCCGCATTGCCTGACGCTCCAGGCCTTCAAAATCAGCGAAGCGCTCAAACACAAACTCTGCCGGTGCTTCAATGTCCTGACGGGTCGAAAATTTCATGCCAACTCACTTGTGATCAGTGCCCCAGGGCATGTTATCCCGTTATTCCCAACAGTCCGCAAGCCACTTGGTCAGAAGAAATTGCGCCAATGCGCCCTTTCGGGCAGGTCGAATTTTGCCAGACAGACCCGCCATCGCGTTTGCAAGCTCTTCGCGCGTCAGCCAAAGCGCATCCTCAAGCTCATTGGGGTCCAGCGTGATCTCAGTTGTCAAAGCCTCAGCGCGACAGCCGATCATCAAAGAGGCCGGAAATGGCCAAGGCTGGCTGGCGACATACTCGACCGTGCCAACGACCACCCCCGCTTCTTCCAAAACCTCACGCCGCACGGCGGCCTCAATCGGCTCGCCCGGCTCCATGAAACCGGCCAAAAGCGAATACATTCCTTCGGGCCAGGCCGCATCGCGCCCCAAAAGCACGGAATTTCCATGGGTCACCAACATGATCACCACAGGGTCAGTGCGTGGGAAATGTTGCACCGAACAAGCCGCACAATCGCGCCGCCAACCGCCATCGGACATCGCCGTGGGCGCGCCGCAATTGGCACAGAACATGTGCCGCCCATGCCATTCTAAAATGCCGCGCGCCGTGGCCGCAATCTCTGCCTCCCAGGGAGTCAAAAGCGTCATCAGCGATCTCAGGTCGCGAAACTCCGTCCCTTCGATTTCTGCACAGGGAACGGCGCCCCCTGACCATGGCAAAGCCGCCTCTTCTGTCGGCACAGCGACCTGCCAATGATCGACATCGACCGCAAAAATCGGCACATTCTCGTCCGAGAGGCCTAAGAATAGACAGGGGTGTTTGCCGGGATCATAGGCGACATGGTCGGTTGTGCAAAACGCAAGCCCGCCCGTTCGTCGCATCAAAGGCATTTTGTGCCAAAAGGGTATAACCAAAGCGTTTTCTTGCCCCCAAAGCCGCTTGGCATCAGGTCGCAAATGGGCCTCACGACGCAGCGCTCCCGCTGCAAAAACCACAGATTCTTTTCTCATGCGTTCAGCCATATGTTGGTTTTTGATACGCAGCCAGTATTTCAACTCCACATTCTTTGCAGGAAACACAAGATTATGTTGCATCTGTGCGACAATAGTTGAAAATACAACTCAAGGTTGTTGGCTCGATTGAAAAGCCCCCCAAAAGGATTTGTTTCAAGTCATAGGGCTGATAAATTTGTATCCGTCACACCAGTGTCTTGTGGCGTGTAAATGTTTGCGCCATCGTTAGTCAGAAGGAGGCGCATCATGAGCCGTTTGAAAACAAATATGAATCGCCGCGGCTTTATGTCCGGTACAATCGCAGGATCTGCCTTGATTGCTCTTCACCCTTTTTCAGCGCGTGCAGGCGTAAACCAAGCACATTTGCGGATTATGGAAACGACCGACCTGCATGTGCATGTCTTTCCATATGACTATTACTCGGACAAACCGATCGACACAGTCGGGCTTGCCCGCACTGCCGCGCATATCAATAACGTGCGTGCCGAGGCGACCAATACCATGCTGGTGGACAATGGCGATTTCCTTCAGGGCAATCCGATGGGTGATTTCATCGCCTATGAGCGCGGGATGAAAGAGGGTGACATGCACCCCGTCATCACCGCGATGAACACCGTGGGTTTTGACGCCTCCACTTTGGGCAACCATGAATTCAACTACGGCATTCCCTTTTTGATGAAGGCTTTGGCCGGGGCCAATTATCCGGTGATTTCCGCCAATGTCGTCTCCGAGATGGGTGCCAACCCACGCGCCGATAAAACGCTTTTGCCACCCTATGTGATTTTGGATCGCGAGCTGACCGATGGCTCCGGCGAGACCCACACCATCAAAATCGGCCTGATCGGGTTTGTCCCGCCGCAGATCATGATGTGGGACCGCAAGAACCTTGAAGGCGCCGTTGAGGCCCGCGACATCGTCGAAACAGCCCGGGCCTATGTGCCTGAAATGAAAGAAAAAGGCGCGGATATTATCATCGCACTGAACCACTCTGGCATCGGTTCTGCCGATCACAGTGACAAGATGGAAAATGCCTCCGTGCCTCTGGCCGAGATTGACGGCATTGACGCGCTGATGACTGGGCATTCCCACCTTGTTTTCCCGTCCGCGACCTATGATGGCTATGCGGCCGTCGATGCGCAAAAGGGCCTGATCCACGGCAAACCGGCGGTGATGGGCGGCTATTGGGGTTCGCATCTGGGCGTCATGGATTTGCTGTTGGAGAAAGATGGCACTGCGTGGCGCGTGGTGACCAATTCGGTCGAAACTCGTCCGATCTCGCAGCGCAACGAAGACCGCTCGATATCGCCTTTGGTCGAAAGTGTCGAACCGGTTTTGGCCTCGATCCTGGACGTTCACGAACAGACGCTCGCCTATGTGCGGCGCGCCGTGGGCAAAACCAACGCGCCGCTACATTCCTATTTTGCCCTCGTGGCCGATGACCCGTCGGTGCAAATCGTCTCCAACGCCCAGCTTTGGTACATTGCCGAGATGATGAAAGGCACCGAACACGACGGTCTGCCGATCCTCTCCGCCGCGGCGCCATTTAAGGCCGGTGGACGTGGCGGGGCTGAGTATTACACCGATGTGGCCGTGGGCGATGTGGCGATCAAAAATGTCGCCGATCTTTACCTTTACCCGAACACGATCCGCGCGGTGCGGATCAACGGCGCGCAACTCAAAGGCTGGCTGGAGCGCTCCGCTGGCATGTTCAATCAGGTCGAAAAAGGCGCGAAAGATGCGCTTTTGCTCAACCCGGATTTTGCCTCCTACAATTTCGATGTCATCGACGGCGTGACCTACCAAATCGACATTTCGCAGCCGTCGCGGTTTGACACCAATGGCGAGGTTTTGAACCCGAACGCCTCGCGCATCGTCAATCTGACTTACAATGGCGCACCGGTGACCAAAGACATGGAATTCATCGTCGCCACAAACAATTATCGCGCGGGCGGTGGCGGCACCTTCCCCGGCGCTGATGGCTCGACCGTGATTTTCGAAGGCCCGGACACCAACCGCGATATCATCGTGCGCTATATCGTGGACCAAGGGACGATCAACCCGGCCGCCGACAACAATTGGTCACTTGCCCCCTTGGGTGACACCACGGTGTTGTTCGAAACCGGCCCCGCCGCACGTCAACATTTGGCCGATCTCGAAGGGCTCACAATTGAGGACGCGGGGGAAGGCCATGATGGCTTTGCGCAATTCCGCATCACGCTTTGAATATCAGGGGGGTGGGTTTGGTTACCTAGACCCGCCCCAGCGAGTCGCACACTTCTGAGTGCCCTTACGTCATGCAGACGTCGAGATTCGCCATATTTGCGCAATATTTAAGCATAAGTGAATTTATGCGCTGTGATTTTGCGCAGCGCATAAATCGTATACACCATTGTGGACCTTACCCTCGCGACCAAAATACCTCTGCGCCACACTGAGTTGGAACGACACGAGGGAAATCCATGTTCTATAAATCCATTACAACTCTGGCAGCCTTTGCGCTGACCGCAACCGCTGCCTATGCCGAAACCGCGCTGCCTTTTGCGCTGGATTGGAAATTCGAAGGCCCCGCCGCCCCGTTTTTCACCGCGATCGAGGCCGGGTATTTCGCCGATCAGGACCTGTCGGTGGAAATCTCTGCCGGTCAGGGCTCGCTTGACGCGATCCCGAAAGTGGCCACCGGCGCCTATCCCGTTGGCATGGCCGACATCAACAGCCTGGTGAAATTTCTCGATCAAAACCCCGGCGCGCCCGTCACCGCAATTATGATGATCTATGACGCCCCGGCGTTTTCGGTTGTGGGTCGCAAATCCTTGGGTATTGAAGCACCGAAAGACCTTGAAGGTCACGTTTTGGGCGCACCGCCGCCCGATGGCGCATGGGCACAGTTCCCGATTTTTGCCGCCGAAAACGATCTCGACATGTCGAAAATCACCGTCGAGCCGGTGGGTTTCCCAACCCGTGAACCGATGTTGGCCGAAGGCAAAGTCGATGCTGTCACCGGCTTTAACTTTTCATCCTACCTCAACCTCGTGCGTCTTGGCGTGCCTGAGGATGACATTTCGACCATTATGATGAGCGATTTTGGCGTGAGCCTTTATGGCAACGTGCTTTTGGTCAACACCGACTTTGCCGCCGAACACCCCGACGCGATCAAAGGCTTTTTGAGCGCGGTTGTCGCCGGTTGGAAAGACGCGGTTGTCGATCCGAAAGCCGCCGTGGAAAACATGGTGAAATACAACCCGGCCTCTGATGTCGATCTTGAAACCCGCCGCTTGGAGCTTGCGCTCGAAGGCAACGTGTTGACCGATTACGTTGTGGCCAACGGCTTTGGTGGCATTGACGACGCGCGGTTTGAAGGCTCTTTGGAGCAGCTCGGCATGGTCTATGACTTCAAGGCCGCACCAGATGCGAGCCTCTATTTCACCGACGCCTATCTGCCCGCCGCGGCGGATCGGATGCTGAAATAAGCGCCTGAACTGAATGATGCGGGTGCGGGACCTTTTCAAAGGCCGCGCCCGCTTTTTATGGCAAGACCCGACTGAATTCGGGAGCCAGACACGGCCCAGATACGGCAGAGAGCCAGATGACAAACCTCATAGACATCAAAGGCGTGACCCATGCCTACAAAACCGAAAACGGCCCGCTGCCCGTTCTCGAAAACCTCAACATTTCGGTGCCGGAAGGCGATTTTTGCGCCGTGGTTGGCCCGTCTGGCTGTGGCAAATCCACGCTGACACGCCTGATCGCCGGGCTGATGAAACCCGATGAGGGCGAGGTTTGGCTGCATGGCGAACGCGTTACCTCGCCGCGCTCGACCGTGGGCATGGCGTTTCAAAACCCGGTGCTTTTGGAATGGCGCACGATTTTGGACAATGTGTTACTGCCGCTCGAAATCGTGCCCAACAGCATGAGCAAACGCCAAAAACAAGACCGCGCCCGCGATCTTTTGGCGCTCGTTGGCCTTGATGGATTTGAGGACAAACGCCCCTCTGAACTCTCCGGCGGGATGCGCCAACGCGCCTCTCTGTGTCGCTCCATCGTCCACAAACCCGACGTGTTGATCATGGACGAACCCTTTGGCGCGCTTGATGCCTTTACCCGTGAAGACCTGTGGCAAACCATGCACCGCCTGCGCGCCGAAGAACCGTTCACCGGTGTGTTGATCACCCACGATTTGCGCGAGAGCGTCTATTTGGCCGACGAGGTCATTGTGCTCTCTGGTCGACCAGCAACGACCCAACATGTTGAAAATGTAAAACTTTCGGGTCGCACCGATTTGGAAGTGATTTACACGCAGGAGGCCACAGATATTCTGCATCGGCTGCGCCATCAGATCGAAGTGGCGCAGGGTCGCGCAGAGGTGGTGGCACAATGAAACATTGGAAAAAAGTCGCCACGCCAACGTTCGCCATCATCGCGTTTCTGGCGTTTTGGGAATTCATCGTTTGGTTCAACCACTGGCCAAATTACAAAATGGCCTCGCCCTCGGATCTGATCCCCGCCTATGCGAAATATTGGAACCTGTTCCTCATTTACGGTTGGCAAACGCTCTGGCGCACCGTTGTCGGGCTGATCGTTGCGGTTATTTTCGGCACCTTGATCGGCATGGTTATGGGCTTTTCACGCACCATGCGCGACGCGCTCTACCCGCTTTTGGTCGGCTTCAACGCCATTCCCAAAGCCACCGTTGTCCCGGTGATCGCGCTGATTTTCATCGGTCAGCATGATTTCAACACCATTCTCATCGCCTTCATGATTTCGTTCTTTCCGATCTCCGTGGCGGTCTCCATCGGCCTGTCCACCTTGGAGCCGGAATATCGCGACATCTTGCGCTCGCTCGGGGCCTCGAAATGGACGATTTTCTGGAAGATCGCCTTGCCCAAAACCCTACCGGAATTTTTCGGCGCGTTGAAAGTGTCGGTCACGCTGGCCTTTATCGGCACCAACCTGATGGAGATCGTCGAACCGCATGGGCGCGGCCTTGGCCACCTGTTTGATAGCGGCAAAATCAACGCCGATTACCCGCTGATGTTCGCGGTTCTGATCGCTTTGGCGTTTTTGGGGATCGTACTTTATTACATCGTCGTCGCGCTGGAGAAAATCTTTGCCGGTTGGGCGGAACGCCCACAGGGATGAATGGGCGGAATGCCCATAGGGGTAAAAACATCATCAAGAGGGCGAGGGTCATCCGCCCTCTTGCGAATCCGCCCTGTGACGCTTATGTAACCCCTTGAGAGGTTGGCGCGGGCGAGCGCCTCGCCAACCCGGTCAGATCCGGAAGGAAGCAGCCGTAACGAGTCCAGCTTGGGTCGTTGTCCAGCCTCTCACCTAACGCCACCGGGTCGCAGCTTTGAAAGCGTGGCCCGCAACCGCCAACCGAGGAGGAATTTGATGATTGTCTTGTCTTGCACCCCTCGGGCTGTTGCCGTTTAAGGCGTTTCCCATTTTCGGACTGCCCGAGACCGAATGCCCTCGCCGCCCTACCCGGCGCGAGGCCCTTTTTGTGTCACGCAAGGCAGACCAATGACCCAAGACACCACATCTACAGACCTGAAAACCCTCGGCTGGAGCCAGTTTTTCACCAGCCAACTCAGCATCGAAGAGCTCGAAACCCTCACCCCGATGCGCCTCTCCGAAGTGCGTCGTCGCTCCGTAGTGGCGCTCTCCGCCAGGCTTGAGCGGCTGGACATTTCTCTGACCGGAGATCATGTCGCCACCGATATGGCGGTGGGCGACTTTGTCCTTTCGGACGGCGAACGCATCATCCGGCGGCTGGATCGGCGCACGCTAATCTCGCGCCGCGCTGCGGGCGTTGCCGCCTCCGCGCAACTGATCGCCGCCAATATCGACACGCTGTTCATCACCACATCGTGCAACACCGACTTCAACGAAGCGCGGCTCGAACGCTATCTTGCCATTGCGATCGAAGCCGAAGCCACGCCCGTGATCGTCATCACCAAGGCCGACAAACCCGAAGACATCCCGGTCGAGGCCTATGTGGACCGAGCCAAGGCGATTTACGATCAGGCCGAGGTTTTGGCGATCAACGCCAAAGACCCCGCCGACATCGCGCGTTTGGAGCATTACTGCGGCACGGGGCAAACCCTCGCGCTGGTCGGCTCGTCAGGGGTGGGCAAATCCACCATCGCGCGTGGGCTGACTGGCGAGGATTTGGACGTCGGCGACATTCGTGAAGACGATGCCAAAGGTCGCCACACCACCACGGCACGCTCCATGCACCGGATGCACGCTGGCGGCTGGTTGATCGACACGCCGGGGATGCGCGAATTGGCGTTGCACGATGCGATGGAGGGAATTGGCACCCTGTTTGAGGACATCACCGATCTGGCGATGACCTGCAAATTTTCGGATTGCCAACATCGCACCGAACCCGGCTGTGCCATCCGTGCGGCAATTGAAACGGGTGAACTGGATGAGCCACGGGTCGAGCGTTGGCGCAAGCTGATGGAAGAGGACAGCCGCAATTCGGAAAGCATTTCCGAGGCGCGCGGGCGCGGGCGGAAGTTCTCCAAAATGGTGAAACAAGCCAAAAAGGTCAAAAGCGTCAAACGCGGCGAGTGAGCCCAATCGCAAAGATCGCATGAAACACGGTTGCGGGGTTTGCCCCGCAGCCTTACCTTAGCCGCAACGGATCACTTGGGAGAAAACGCATGTCTGACACCGACGCAGGCTATAAGGTTCTGGCACGCAAATACCGCCCGGAAACCTTTGCCGACCTCGTCGGTCAGGACGCTATGGTGCGTACACTCAAAAACGCCTTTGCGGCAGATCGGATCGCCCAAGCCTTTATCATGACCGGCATTCGCGGCACCGGCAAAACCACCACCGCGCGGATCATCGCCAAAGGGATGAACTGTATCGGATTGGATGGCAATGGTGGGCCGACGACCGAACCCTGTGGCCAATGCGAGCATTGCGTGGCCATCACCGAGGGCCGTCATGTCGATGTGATGGAGATGGACGCCGCCTCGCGCACGGGCGTGGGCGACATCCGCGAAATCATCGACTCGGTGCATTACCGCGCCGCCTCTGCGCGATATAAAATCTACATCATCGACGAAGTTCACATGCTCTCTACCAGTGCGTTCAACGCCCTGCTCAAGACGCTCGAAGAACCGCCCGCCCACGTCAAATTCATCTTTGCCACCACCGAAATCCGCAAGGTGCCCGTGACGGTGCTGTCGCGCTGTCAGCGCTTTGATCTGCGCCGGATCGAACCCGAGGTGATGATCGCGCTGTTGCGCAAAATTGCGGGCGGCGAAAACGGTCAGATCACCGACGAAGCGCTGGCTTTGATCACGCGGGCTGCCGAAGGCTCGGCGCGTGATGCGACCTCGCTTTTGGATCAGGCCCTGTCACATGGTGCGGGCGAAACCACGGTCGAACAGGTCCGCGCCATGTTGGGGCTGGCGGATCGCGGTCGGGTGCTGGATCTGTTCGACATGATCATGGCCGGCGACGCAGCGGGCGCTTTGGGAGAGATCGGCGGGCAGTATGCCGACGGGGCTGACCCTTTGGCGGTGCTGCGCGATCTGGCCGAAATCACCCATTGGATTTCGGTGATCAAGATCACACCCAATGCCGCAGATGACCCGACCATCGGCCCGGACGAACGGATGCGCGGGTTGGCGATGGCGGAGAAATTGCCGATGCGGGTGCTGTCGCGAATGTGGCAGATGTTGTTGAAAGCCCTCGAAGAAGTCTCCGCGGCGCCGAATGCGATGATGGCCTCAGAGATGGCGATCATCCGGCTGACCCATGTCGCCGACCTGCCGATGCCCGAAGATTTGGTGCGCAAACTTAACGAGCAAAACCCACCGCCGCGCCCACCTTCTGGTCCAAGTGGTGGCCCTGGCGGCGGCGGGGCCGCGCCCTCCGGTGGCGGCTCGGTCTCGGCCCAAGGCGGTCCAATGGGCGGCGGTCACGCCACCCACGGGCCAACGATGATGGGCGCTGGCGCATCGGGTGCCGCCACCGCTTTGGCGCAGGCCCCGGACACCGCTTTGGCGAAATATCCGCGCTTTGAGGATGTGGTCGACTTGATCCGCCTGCACCGTGACGCGAAACTTTTGATCGACGTGGAAAACCATGTGCGGCTGGCGAAATACGCGCCCGGTCGGATCGAATTTCAGCCCCATGATGAGGCCCCCGCCGATCTGGCCCCACGCCTGCAAAGCCGCCTGTTTGCCTTTACCGGCCACCGCTGGGGCGTGACGATTGCGGAGGCGCCAGAAGGCGTGCGCACGATCCGTGAGGTCAAAGATGCCGAACGCATTGCCTTGGAGATCGAAGCCAAAGCCCATCCGATTGTCGCCAAAGTGTTTGAACTTTTCCCCAGCGCGAAAATCGCCGAGGTGCGCACCCCCGAGACCAAAATGCAGGCCGCCCAACTTGAGGCTCTGCCCGAGGTTGAGGATGAATGGGACCCGTTTGAAAGCGATTGACGATCGCAGACTTCACCCCCAAATCAGACCAAGTCAGAGATCAGGAGAACAACATGCTTAAAGGCCTAGGTGGGCTCGGCGATATGGCCGGGATGATGAAAAAAGCCCAGAAAATGCAAAGCGATATGGCGGAGCTTCAGGAAAAATTGTCGGAGATGACCGTCATGGGCGAAAGCGGCGCAGGGCTTGTGAAAGCCACCGCGACCGCCAAGGGCCAGTTGGTCGGGCTCGACATTGATCCGTCGATTTTCCACCCCGACGAAAAAGAAGTGGTCGAGGATTTGATCCTTGCGGCCATCAAGGATGCGCAAGCGAAAGCGTCGCAACGCGCCGAAACAGAGATGCAGAAACTGACCGAGGGCCTTGGGCTTCCGGCTGATTTCAAACTGCCGTTCTGAACCGATTGTGGGTGAGGATCGTCAGGATATTGAGGCGCTGATCGACCTGATGGCGCGTTTGCCGGGGCTTGGACCGCGCTCGGCCCGGCGTGCCGTGTTGCACCTGATCAAAAAACGCGGACGCCTGATGTCCCCCTTGGCGACACAGATGCAATTGGTGGCGGATACGGCACGCGAATGCATCACATGTGGCAATATCGGCACGGGCGATCTCTGTGGCATTTGCGCTTCCGAAAAGCGCGCCATAGGTGAGATTTGCGTGGTCGAAGACGTGTCGGACCTTTGGGCGATGGAACGCGCGGGCGGATTTAAAGGCCGCTATCATGTGCTGGGCGGGACATTGTCCGCGCTCGATGCCGTCGGGCCAGAAGACCTGCGCATTCCGGCGCTGATCCAACGGGTGATGGACGAACAGGTGCATGAGGTGATCCTGGCGCTCAACGCCACGGTCGATGGCCAAACCACGGCGCATTACATCAGTGATGAGCTGGCCGGACGCTGCGCGGTGACGTCTTTGGCGCAGGGCGTACCAATTGGCGGTGAGTTGGATTATCTCGATGACGGCACGATCAGCGCGGCGCTGAAAGCGCGTAAATCCGTCTAAATCCACACCTCGACCAAACACGAAAAAACCCAGACCGACCGGCCTGGGCTTTCTTTTTCGACTGGATGTCAGACACTTACTTGTCGTCGTCTTCGTCCTCATCGCCGTGATCGGGCAGGTTAAAGAAGCTGTCCGCATCTGGCAGGGCCTCTTCTTTTTCCTCTTCATGGTCACGACCAAAGGAAAAGGTCTCAAGCCCGGAGATCGAAGACGGCATTTTCGGCTCTGCATCCATACCCAAGGATTGTTCCGTGGACAGCAGTTTGCGGCGCTCGTCATCGGTCATCGCTTCGCCATTGGCGGCGCGTTTCTGGGCGGCTTTTTGCACGGCTGTGTCCAGCTCGGATTGCTTACACAGACCCAAAGCAACCGGATCAATCGGCTGCATGTTGGCGATGTTCCAATGGGTGCGCTCGCGGATGGATTGGATCGTCGGTTTGGTGGTGCCCACCAGTTTGGCGATCTGACTATCGGCCAATTCCGGGTGAAATTTCACCAACCAAAGGATCGAATTCGGGCGGTCCTGACGTTTAGACAGTGGCGTGTAGCGCGGGCCACGGCGTTTTTCTTCGCCTTGAGCGGCGGCATTGTATTTCAACGACAGGCGCGCCATCGGGTTTTCTTCGGCCGCTTTGATTTCCTCTGCAGTCAACTGATTGTTGGCCACCGGGTCAAAGCCACGCACGCCAGCCGCCACATCGCCATCGGCAATGCCTTGAACTTCAAGCTCATGCAGGCCGCAGAAATCGGCGATTTGTTTAAAGCTCAGCGTGGTGTTATCGACCAGCCAGACAGCGGTGGCTTTCGCCATGATCGGTTTTGCCATAGGACACACTCCATAAATAGGTCTTGCCCGAATACAACTTCTCCGTCGCCTGAAAGGGCTTTCCCGGAGGCCGGGACGGTTCACGTTGTCGGGGAACTTGGCGGCTGTATACTGCGGATCGAGAAAAGAGGGAAGAGAAAATGCGTAAACGGATCGTGAGTGCCTTGCTGGGCTTGGTGTTGCTCATCGCACCGCCTGCGATGGCAGAGGGCGAGCGGGCCGGGGATTTCGACTATTATGTGTTGTCTCTGTCTTGGTCCCCGACATGGTGTACTCTTGAGGGTGAGGCACGCAATTCGCCGCAATGTGATCGTGATCTGGGATGGGTGCTGCATGGGCTTTGGCCGCAGTACGAACAGGGCTACCCCTCCTATTGCAACACCACCGCGCGCGACCCGTCGAAACGCGAAACTGCGGCGATGGAGGACATTATGGGGACCGATGGTGCAGCGTGGTATCAATGGAAGAAACACGGGCGCTGTGCAGGGCTTTCGGCATCGGATTACCTTGCCACCGCACGCGACGCTTACGCAAAAATCACCCGCCCAGAAGTGTTTCGCAAACTGACCAAGGACGTCAAACTCCCCGCCGCTTTGATCGAGGACGCGTTTATGAAAGAGAACGCCGGATTGGACAAAAACGAGATCACCGTGACCTGCAAAGCCAGCCGTATCCAAGAGGTGCGCATTTGCCTGACCAAGGATTTGGAACCACGCAGATGCGGCGCGGATGTGATCCGCGATTGCACCTTGGATGACGCGTTGTTTGAGGCGATAGAGTGAGTATTTGACCTGCAATGAAGGCGCAAAACCCTCCATTGCAGGTCAAAATATTCAGAGCGCCAATACGATCTTGCCGATATGGGCGTTGGTTTCCATCAAGGCATGGGCACGGCTTGCCTCCGCAAGCGCGAATTCGGAATGCATCACCGGACCAACCTGCCCGGCTTCGATCAACGGCCAGACTTTCGCCAACAGAGCTTCGGCGATTTTGGCCTTGGCCGCATCCGATTGCGGGCGCAGCGTTGAGCCGGTCAGTGTCAGCCGCCGCATCATCACCTGAGCAAAATTCAGCTCAGCCTTTGAGCCTTGCAAGAAGGCGATGTTGACCAAGCGACCCTCCATGGCGAGCGCACGCACATTGCGCGGGATGTAATCGCCGCCAACCATGTCGAGGATCAGATTGGCCCCGCCCTCGGCTTTCAGAACCTCGACAAAATCCTCATCGCGGTAGTTGATCGCCCGTTCCGCCCCCAATCCTTCACAGGCTTTGCATTTCTCGGCGGAGCCTGCCGTGGCAAACACCCGTGCCCCGAAAGCGCGGGCCAGTTGGATGGCCGTGGTGCCAATGCCGGACGAGCCGCCATGGACCAAAAACCGCTCCCCCGCCTGTAATGCCCCGCGCATGAACACATTGCTCCAGACGGTGAAAAACGTCTCCGGCAAACAGGCGGCTTCTTTCAACGAGAGGCCTCTGGGCACGGGCAGAGCATGGGCCGCCGGGGTGGCCACATAATCGGCATAGCCACCGCCGGGCAACAGTGCGCACACCTGATCGCCGATCCGCCACTCAGACACCGCCGCGCCCACTGCCACAACTTCACCCGCGCCCTCAAGACCGGGCAAATCGGACGCGCCCGGCGGCGGATTATAAAGCCCCGCGCGTTGCAAAGCGTCGGGACGGTTGACCCCGGCATAGGCCAGTTTGATCACGATCTCGTCGGCTTTGGGCGTCGGCACCGGGCGTTCACAAAGCGTCAGAGCTTCGGGGCCGCCCGGCGCGGAAATCTCAATCGCACGCATGGTGGTGGGCAGGGTGGTCGGCGGGGTCATTCAGTCGCTCCTTGCGTGCTCTGTTGGGTTCCGGGGACATCTGTGCGGCCCGCGCCCGCGGGGGCTTTGATCATACCAAACAGCGCGTTCGGCACGGCAAACAGCGCCGACAGCGCCTTGTTGTCGCGTACCGTAGCCTTGGTCTTTTCAATCTTCATCACATCCTCGATGCGCCGGTCGAGGAAGGCGCGGGTGTCGGTAAAGCCTTCGCTGTCATCGCCGAGCCAGAACAGCACGGTCGAGGCAAACACACCCGACAAAGTCACGCGTTTGGTGTACCAATTCACATCGCGCGAGGTGTCGCCCAGCGCGGTCCAAATGGCATCCGCTGTTTCCCAGACCAATTTCGTGCCCTCAGGCGCATGCAGAGGCAGAGAGAACAGCGACATGCCACGGCGCACCAATTCGCGATCCACCGTTTGCAACCGCAGCCATACGGCATGGGTGACGCGGTCAGTGAAACGCATGGTTGAGAGATCGGTTTCCGCGAGCGCCTTGACCATCTCGCGGTCGCCGCGTTTGTGATAAGCACTGGCCAGATCGACGGAGCCACGCGGGGCGGCGACGCGCGCCAAACCTTCGGACACACCCGAATCAGCAATCGCCGCTTTAAACGTCTCAGGCCCCCAACCATCAAACACCACATGAACAAGGGCGGCATCGAGCAGTTTTTCACGAGTCGGATCGGGATAAGCGGTTGTTGTCATCTGATACGTCCTTTTGCGGCTTACGAGCATAGTAGACAAGCTAGGGTGACTTTGCTATATGGCCACTTCCTGCAATTCATGCAAATCTAACTAGGAAGGTGGTGACACCACATGCAGGTTAGCGTTCGTGATAACAACGTCGATCAGGCCCTCCGGGCTCTGAAGAAAAAACTTCAACGTGAAGGCGTTTTTCGTGAAATGAAGCTGAAGCAACATTTCGAAAAGCCGTCCGTGAAGAAAGCGCGCGAGAAGGCCGAGGCCATCCGCCGTGCCCGTAAGCTGGCTCGTAAAAAAGCTCAGCGCGAAGGTATGTCTCTTTAAGCCGTCAGGCCCCGAGAGGCTCGACGTTTCGAGCGGCCCTTGTCCGCAAGGATGAAGGGACATAAAAATACGACCCCCGTGGCGCAAGCTCCGGGGGTTTGTTTTTATTCAACGGGAGCAACCGAGACCGGCAAAGGTCAGAGTGCCAAAGCCGCCGCTTCGTCATCGCTAAACAGGCGCGATCGCGACAGAAAGCATTGGCCACGCCCGGTGTCGAGCGAAAATCCCGCACCATGGCCGGGGGCTGCATCCAGAACCATCTGACTGTAGCGCCAAATTTCAAACAGAGACTCGGAGACCCAAACCTCGGCCCCCTCAATTTCGCCCAGCTTCACATCGCGCAGCCCAATCAAATAGTCGCCCTTCTTGTAACACATCGGCGATGAGCCATCGCAACAGCCGCCCGATTGTACAAACATCACCGGACCATAGTCCGTGACGATATCGGCCAGCAAAGCCCGCGCGGCAGGGGTAGCAATCACACGATCAGGGATCATCGGACCCTCCAAAACAAAACGCCAAAACGGGGACAGGGCGCAGCCAAAGCCACGCCCTGTAGAGTAAGGGGACACGCATAACGTGCCCCCACGGGGAGGAGCTCAGAAGAACCCGAGTTTGTTCGGGTTGTAAGACACCAGCATGTTTTTGGTTTGCTGGTAATGGTCGAGCATCATCTTGTGGTTTTCACGTCCGACGCCGGACTGTTTGTAGCCACCGAATGCAGCGTGCGCCGGGTAAGCGTGGTAGTTGTTCACCCAAACACGACCGGCCTGAATGTGACGACCGAAGCGGTAGCAGGTGTTCATGTCACGCGACCAGACGCCAGCGCCGAGGCCGTACATCGTGTCATTGGCGATTTGAAGCGCTTCTTCTTCGGTTTTAAAGGTGGTCACGGAGACGACCGGGCCAAAGATTTCCTCTTGGAACACACGCATTTTGTTGTGGCCTTTGAGGATGGTCGGCTGGATGTAATAGCCGTCTTTGAGATCGCCACCAAAGCGCGCAGCATCGCCGCCGACAAGAACTTCGGCACCTTCTTCGCGACCGATGGTCAGGTAGGACAGGATTTTTTCCTGCTGCTCGGCAGACGCCTGAGCCCCAACCATGGTGTTGATGTCGCGCGGATCGCCTTGTTTGATGGCTTTCACACGAGCAATACACCGTTCGATGAACTCTTCGTAGATGTCTTCCTGGATCAAAGCACGCGACGGGCAGGTGCAGACTTCGCCTTGGTTGAAGGCAAAGAGAACAAAGCCTTCGACAGCTTTGTCGAGGAAGGCGTCATCTTCGCGCATCACATCGGAGAAGAAGATGTTCGGCGATTTGCCACCCAACTCCAAGGTCACCGGGATCAGGTTCTCGGTGGCATATTGCATGATCATCCGGCCGGTTGCGGTCGAACCGGTGAAAGCGATTTTAGCAATGCGCGGCGAGCGCGCAAGCGGCGCACCGACTTCGGCACCATAGCCGTTGACGATGTTGAGCGTGCCAGCCGGCAGAAGATCGGCGATGAGTTCCATGAACACCATGATCGCAGCCGGGGTCTGTTCTGCCGGTTTCAGCACGATACAGTTGCCAGCGGCCAGAGCAGGCGCGATTTTCCAAGCGGCCATCAGGATGGAGAAGTTCCACGGAATGATCTGGCCGACAACGCCCAGAGGCTCATGGAAGTGATAGGCGATGGTGTCCGAGTCGATTTCCGACATGGAACCTTCCTGGCCGCGCAGAACACCCGCAAAGTAGCGGAAGTGGTCGGCGGAAAGCGGAATATCGGCAGCCATGGTTTCACGGATCGGCTTACCGTTGTCCCAGGTTTCTGCCGTTGCGATGGCTTCGAGGTGCTCTTCGATCCGGTCGGCGATTTTCAACAGGATGTTGGCGCGCTCCGTGGCGCTGGTCTGGCCCCATGCGTCTTTGGCGGCATGAGCGGCATCCAGGGCCAACTCGACATCGGCCGCGTCAGAGCGGGCCACTTCACACACTTTCTGGCCGGTGATCGGCGTGGTGTTGTCGAAATATTTGCCGTGGACAGGCGGGGTAAATTTACCACCGATAAAGTTGTCATAACGGGCTTTGAAAGGCGATGCGTACTGTGCGCTCGCGTCAGCTTGAACGTTCATTGTTTTCCTCCTCAGGGTGTTGACGTCTCCCACGCCAACATATGAAGAGAGTGTGAACGCGACCTTAAGCTGCGGTCACCCCCTGTTTCCCACGCCGCAGCGCGGCAATGTCTCAGGGGTGAGACAGGTACGGATCAGTTTTCACCGTTCTCGCCAATCCCGAGCCGTTTCATCCGGCGATAGAGCGTGGCACGACCGATTCCAAGTTCACGCGCCGCCGCAGACACATTGCCACCCGCCCGCGCAATCGCCCGTTTCAACGCCGCTCGCTCGGCCCGCTCCAAGGCAGACACGGTGCTATCCCGCCCCAGAATATCCGACGCCGGTGTGGGCACGATATGCGCCCCCTGCCCCAGTCCAAACGCACGGCGCGCCGCACGGGTGGCACCGATGATCAAATCGTCATGATCCACCGCCAAAAGCACCGCCCCATCCGGGCGATCTTCAGGGGCGGTGATGATCCGGGCTTTCGGGAACGCGGCGCGGAAGGCATCTGTTTCTATTTGCTTGGCGGTTTGGGCCACAACATTGGAAATCAACCGCGCATAGGCTTCGGTCTGATCGGCGCGGCAGGACGACACATCAAGGGCGGCAATCAATTCGCCATCGGGGCCAAAAATCGGCGCATCCATGCAGGACATCACCGTGTTGCGGCTTAGAAAATGTTCGTCGCGGTGGATCGTGATCTGACGCGCCTCGGCGATACAGGTGCCGATGCCATTGGTGCCCTCGGATTCCTCCGACCAATCGGCCCCGGTCCAAAGCCCCCAGGATTGAAACGTGTCAGAATCAGCATCTTTGGAGCGCTGATCCAAAACCACCCCGTCCCGATCTGTCATCATCACCGAACAGCCGGTGTTACCTACCATTTGAAACAGTTGGTCGAGTTTTGGCGAGGCAAGATTCATAAAACCGCCAAGCCGCTCACGACGCTCCGAGATTTCCGCCTCTGAGAACCGTCGCGGCGTCACCGGGCGTTCGGGATCAAGCCCATGCTTTTTCAGAGACCGCCGCCAACTGGCCGTCAAACGCGTGCCAACGGACCCCGATTCGACGGTAGAAATGACGTGTTCTGCGTGGTTTATGCGTGCCATGATGCCGCCTCCTCCCAAATGCGACAGGTCGTAGACTTACCACAGGGTCGGTCAATCGCCAAACCCAGACCTTTAGACAGGTAAAGCCGTGGTTTTGAACACGGTGCGCATGGCGAAAGACGATTGCATGGTTTGCACGCCGGGCAGCGCGACGAGGCGGCGGTGAATTTGGGCAAAGTGATCGGTGTCGGCGGCGACGACTTTGAGGATATAATCCGCCTTGCCCGCCATCAGGTGACACTCCAAAACGTCAGGCACATTGCGCACCGCCTTTTCAAAAGCGTGCAAAATATCGTCGGCTTGGCTGGTGAGCGTGACCTCGACAAAAACAGTGGAGCGACGATCCAAGTGGCGTGGGTCCAAAAGTGCCACATAGTCGCGGATCAGCCCTTCGGCTTCAAGCCGCTGCACCCGACGATGACAGGCGGAGCTGGACACATTCGCCTCTTGCGCAAGATCGGCGTTTGAAATGCGTCCCTTGCGCTGTAAAATTCGTAAAATCCGCCGATCCGTTTCGTCAATTTTGATCATATCGGCAGCCTCTCCCGGTTTTTCCAGATAATTCGTCCCAATCTCCCACAGTTTATTTTTTTCGGCAAGCCGCGACGGATATGGCCGCCTGTTGCGTATGAAAGATGTGTCCCCGAGGCGTGATGCCTTATAGCATCACGCGAAAAGGCCCGTTGGTGCGATCCAACGGGCCTTTTTGATGTCTTCCATGCCTTGCGAGCACTCGGGTTGTTACTTTTTCAAAGAATCGCGAATTTCGATCAGAATATCGAGCTCGGACGGGCCTGCCGGAGCGGCCGGGGTAACCTCTTTCGGAGGCAAGGCTGCGGCTTTGAGTTTGTTGACGTAGCGCACCAACATGAACACCACGAAGGCAATGATCAGGAAATTGATGACCGCCATGAGGAATGACCCATAAGCAAACACCGCCGCACCCGCTTCGCGTGCCGCGTCCAAAGACGCGCCCGCGGGCACCTCGCCGGACAGCACCAGATAGTTGTTGGTGAAATCCAAACCGCCGGTGAACAGCCCGATGAACGGATTGATCAGGTCGGCGACCATGGAACTGACGATCGCAGTAAAGGCGGCACCAACGATAATACCAACCGCCATGTCCATGACGTTGCCTTTGGCGATGAAATCTTTAAATTCTTTGAACATTCTCTGTCCCCGTTCTTACCAATTCCGCCGTGTCCAAACGACGCAGTGACGCACATTGCGTAGCACATTGACGCACATCCTTTAATGGTTTTCTTTCGGCATTCCAGCAATACCTTAGGGGAGATTAACCAGCCCTTCACCGCAGGAGCCTCGATGACCCAGACTGTCAATCACCCGATTTCCGCCCGCTGGCCCGCAACCGAGCCTGAAAAAATTCAGCTCTATTCGTTTCCCACACCAAACGGAGTCAAAATCTCCATCGCGCTTGAGGAAATGGGGCTGGCCTATGAGCCGCATTTGGTCACCCTGGCCGATGCGGATGTCAAAAGTCCCGAATTTTTGGCGCTCAACCCAAACAACAAAATCCCCGCCATCATTGATCCGAACGGCCCGAATGGGGCACAAATCGAATTATTTGAATCTGGAGCAATCCTGATTTATCTGGCTGAAAAATCTGGCAAATTCCTCTCCAAAGACCCAAAGACGCGCTATGAGACGATCCAATGGCTGATGTTCCAAATGGGCGGTATCGGCCCCATGTTCGGCCAGCTTGGATTTTTCTACAAATTCGCAGGCGCCAAGATGGAGGACCCAACCGCCCGCGAGCGTTACATCGGTGAGGCCAAGCGCCTTTTGGCGGTAGTGGACGCGCAGCTTGAGGGGCGTGATTGGATTGTGGGAGACTATTCGATTGCCGATATGGCCATCGCGCCCTGGCTGAATGCGCTTGATTTCTATGGCGCAAAAGAGGTGACAGGCTATAACGATTTGAAAAACGTGCCCGCCTATGTCGCCCGCTTTTATGCCCGTCCTGCGGTTGATCGGGCGAAAAACATCCCGGCGCGGCCGGAGTAACCGGCGCACCTTCAGGCGCTGAGACAGAGGACCCATGCGGCAAGATCGGCTCTTCATTTGGATCATCGCTGCCTATTTCGCGGCCCACACTGTACTTCGAACGGTCCTGGGCGGGTCGTTCGAGGTCGATGAGGCCGAAATGTTCGTCATGGCGCAAGAGGTCCACTTGGGTTACGGGCCACAAGCGCCGCTTTATAATTGGATTCAAGCCGGTGCGTTTGCGCTGTTTGGGGCCAATACATTCGCCGTCGCCGCGGCCAAAAACCTCTTGCTCTTTATCACCTATGCGCTGTTTTTTGATGGTTTGCGGCGGGTTCTCCCGTGTCAAACGGCGGTGCTTGGCACGCTTGCGCTGTTGCTTTTGCCCAATGTATCTTGGGAAGGGCAGCGCGCCGGATCGCATAGCATCGCCATGCTGGCCACGATGGCCGCAACTTTTTGGGTGATGGCACGTCAGACAGAGGTGCCAAAGCCGTGGCACCCTATCGCGCTTGGTCTGGCTCTAGGCTTAGGCGGGCTCGCCAAGTTTAACTTTTGGCTCTTCCCTCTGACGCTGTTCCTATCTGCCCTCACTGTGCCAGAGATCAGGGCTCGACTAATGTGGCGCACCCTTTGGCAATCGGGGCTTGTCGCAGCCCTGATCCTCATCGCACCGATGGCGTGGATGGTCCTGCATTCGGATCAAACCATGGCCTCGGCCTATAAATTCTACTATCCGCCGAAATATGAGACCCTGCCCACATGGCTTGCGGGGCTGGTCGAATACGGCGTTCAAACGCTCGCGGCGCTGGCATTGTTGCTTATGGTCCTCATTGGCGCGCGTTTGGCGCAAGGCCGCGCCGCTCTGCGCTTTGGTCCCGCGATGCCTATGGCGCTTTGGTTGATGCGGGCCGGGATGATCGGGTTGGGATTGGGCGCAGTAGCCGTTGTTGGATTTGGCGTCACCGATGTTCAACCGCGTTGGCTGTTGCCGATGTTGGTGCCACTTTCCATCGGTCTGATGATCTGGGTCACACAAAGCCTCGGCCCGCGCACGAAACGCGCGATTTTGGGCGTTTGTGCCGCCTTGGCCGTCCTGATCTTGGCCGCCATGGCCGACACAAGGCTGCGCGGTGCCGGATCAGATTCGATGCGGGTGGATGTCCTGGCCCAGGCCATTGCCGCAGACCTGCCCGGGGGTCCTGTCGCAGTGATCAGTGGCAATTACTACTTCGCCGGCAACCTGAAATATCACCGCCCAGACTGGCAAGCCCTCGCCCCGCTGCCCAACCGCGTCCCCGCGCCGGGCACGGTTGCGGTGGTGCTTGTCGGTGGCGACATGGTCGCGCGGTCTGAGGCGGTTTTGGCCGAGCACGGCATCAAACCAGACGCGATCGCCAAGGTGATACAACACAGCGCCACCCTGCCTTATCGGTTCGAGGACGTGAAAACCATCGACGTGCCCTACGCGATAGTCGAATTGAAAAACGGCGCCGAATAGACGCCGCTTTCCTCACATTTCAAGACCGATCAGCCGCGCAACGCGCCGCCGGTGGCCTTTTCGACTTTCGCAACGATCTTGGCCGAAATCTCTTCGAGATCTTTGTCTTTCAACGTCGCATCCACAGGCTGAAGGCGCACAGTGATCGCCAGCGATTTTTTGTCTTCGCCCAAAGAGCCACCGATGAATTCGTCAAACACGCGGACCTCTTCGATCAGCACTTTGTCGACGCCTGCGGCCGCATTGACCAAATCCAACGCGTTGACGGATTTATCGACGACAAAGGCGAAATCGCGTTCGACCGCTTGCAGGTCATTGGTGAAAAACGCCGAGCGCGCCACTTTGCTGCCACGCGGCAAAGGTGCCTCTTCCAGATAGACGGTAAAGGCCATTGCCGTGCCTTTGACGCCCATTTCCTTGAGCACTTTCGGGTGCAATTCACCAAACTGCGCCAAGACCTTTTTCGGACCGAGGCAGATTTTGCCCGACCGACCAGGGTGGAACCACGGCGAGGTGTCGCGCAGGATTTGCGCCTTTGCGGGCGCACCGATGGCGGCCAAAACCGCCTCGGCATCGGCTTTCGCATCATAAAGATCCATCACCCGGCGTGCGCCATGGACGTCTTTTGGACCAGAGGCCCCGACCAAAAGCCCCGCCACTTGCAAATGCTGTTCGCCCGGCTCACCGCCATGAAAGGCAGGGCCGCATTCAAACAGTGACAGATCGGCAAAGCCACGCGCCTGATTCCGTGCAGCGGCTTGCAACAGACCGATCAAAAGATCGGGGCGCATGTGGCTCATCTCGGAGGAAATCGGGTTTTCCAATTTCACTGCATCCGTCCCACCGCCAAAGAGTTTGGCAGATTTTTCGTCCACGAAAGAATAGGTGACGCATTCGTTATACCCCAAGGCCGCCGCTTGATGGCGCGCGGCACTTTCGCGGACCTGCATCGGCGTCAGGATCGGTTTGGCGACGCCTGCGGGCCGGGTCATGGCCTTCGGCGCAAGGTGGGTGAGGCTTTCAACACGCGCCACCTCTTCGACCAAATCGGCCTCGCCCAATACGTCGGGACGCCAGCTTGGCACCTGCGCCATATCGCCATCCATGACAAAGCCGAGGCTTTCCAAAATGGCAACCTGACGCGCGGGGGCGATGTCCATGCCAACAAGGCTCTGCACCCGGTCGGTATCAAGGCGATAAGCGCGAGACACATCAGGCACGGCACCGGCCATCACCACGTCAGAGGCCTCACCGCCACAAAGCGCAAGGATCATCGCGGTGGCATCATCCAAGGCCTGCATATTGTAGGCCGGATCAATGCCACGTTCGTTGCGATAGCGCGCGTCCGAATTGACTTTCAACGCACGTCCCGCCTTGGCGATGTCGAGCGTGTTCCACACCGCGGCTTCGACAAACACATCCACGGTGTCGTCGGAACATCCGGTCTCTTCGCCCCCCATGATGCCGCCGATGCTCTCGACTTTGCCGCCTGAGAAAATACACATCGCGCCCTCGGGCATTGTGTAGGTCTTCTCATCCAAGGCCAACAATTCCTCGCCGCCTTTGGCGCGATCAATCACCAAACCGTCTTTGACCGTTGCCGCGTCAAACACGTGCAGCGGGCGGTTGCGGTCATAGGTGAAGAAGTTGGTTACATCGACCAGAATGGAAATCGGACGCAGACCGATGGCGGTCAAACGGTCCTGCAACCACATCGGCGAGGGGCCGTTCTTCACGCCGCGAATATAGCGTCCGCCAAAGAGGTAACAGCCATCCTTGGCCGCCTCCGTGATCTCAACCGAGATCGGATTGGCGAATGTGGACTCGACGGTCTCAACCTTGAGCGGCTTCAACGTGCCAAGACCCCGTGCGGCCAGATCGCGGGCGATGCCATGCACGCCAAGCGCGTCGGGGCGGTTCGGCGTGATCGCAATCTCGATCACCGGATCGACTTTCGACGGATCGGTCTGGGCCAGATAATCCGCGAATTCCATGCCGATCTCGCCGCCTTCCAACTCGATGATCCCATCGTGATCTTCGCCCAGGTTCAGCTCGCGCATCGAGGCCATCATGCCGTGGCTTACGACGCCGCGAATTTTGCCAACCGAAATGGTGATGTCGAGGCCGGGGATATACATGCCTGGTTTGGCGAGCACTGCGGTGATCCCCGCCCGCGCGTTCGGCGCGCCGCACACAATCTGGGTCATGCCCTCATCGGTCTCGACCTTGCACACGCGCAACTTGTCGGCGTCCGGGTGTGGCTCGGCCTCTTGGACCTTGACCAATTTAAACCCCTTCAACGCATCGCGGGGGTTTTCAACGCCTTCGACCTCAAGCCCCAAATCGGTGAGCGCATAGAGGATGTCATCAAGGGAGGCGTCCGTTTCCAGATGCTCTTTGAGCCAAGAGAGGGTGAATTTCATGTCGTCATCTCCTTTGCCTGCTGTCTTTTGGCGGGCGTGTCCTGCGATGGGAGGGGGCGTCAGCGGACGCTCAAATCCTCGACCAGTTCAAATGTTTCAAACACCAATAACGTGTCGCGGTCCAACACGCCTTTCGTGCCAAAGGCCTTGGCGGTGCGTTTACGCCAGGCCTCGATGTCCTTGTCCTCGCCCTCGGCCAGGGCCAGTTGAGGCGTCACGTGGCGGAACTTGATCTTTTCAACGGTGAGCGTGCGCACGACCATGGCGGGGCTGCCGTCCCAGTTGGCGATGATGTCGCACCGGCCCTTTTGCGGCAGGGCACCTTGGTCGTTCTCAAACTCCGACCACGGCAGGCAAGTGGCGGTTTTTTGTTTGGCCGCGACCAACCTGTTGAGATGCTCAACCCGGCCTTTCGTGTCGGCCAATTTAAACGTCCCCGCCCCCGGATAGGTGACTTGGAGGTCTTCCATGTTGTCGTTATGGTCGGTCATTTTTTCGGGTCTTTCGCCTTAGAAGCTCGGATGGCCAGCGTGTTAAGGATACTGTCGAGGCTCGCGGCGGTATCCAGATGCTCTTTGAGCCCGGAGAGTGTGAATCTCATCTTAGCCTCTTATACCCACTTCCACGCCTGTAGAATGACGAAAATCGCCAAGGCACCACACGTCCCTAACAGCATGTACGCTATAAAGTCCGCGGCATCTCGAAGAGCCAGTCTTTTTTGCAGAATGTTTTCCAAGTTTGTCTTCCATGTGTCCGGAGAAGATTCTGAGAATTTTGCTTCATCCAGTTTGCGGAGCCAACGAGGAGGAAAGCACCCACGCTTCTCAATTGGTGCGAATATAGGGTTCGCGGAAAAGGCGAGTAGCAAAGCAAAGACCAAGTAAAATAGACAACAAAAACCTGCAACAAGGCTAAGCAACACCCACAACAACAATGGCAGTGTCCCAATTGACGCCTCTGAAACCATTGAAATGATGCCAGCCCTAGCTGGTTTTTCTAGTGAAATAAGCCAGCTAACAACTGTCGCAGCTCCAGAAAGCACTGCGACAACTGCCAAGCACATTTTCTGTCCTTGCGCGCGCACTTTTTCAAGCTCAGCAGCCAGAAATTGGGGGTATTCGCCTGCCATGCCAAACTTCACGCCAACATAGTTGAAAGTATCACTCACCCGTGAATCCCCCCAGCCAGCGTCGGAACCCCCAGCGGACTGAACCCATAGTGACGCAACCAGCGCAGGTCTGAGTCAAAAAACGCCCGCAAATCGGGGATGCCGTATTTCAGCATCGCCAAGCGGTCGATGCCCATGCCAAAAGCGAAGCCTTGCCATTCTTTCGGGTCGATCCCACCGGCTTGCAACACGTTCGGGTGCATCATGCCGGAGCCCAAGACTTCGAGCCAATCGTCGCCCTCGCCCACGGTGACAGACCCGTTTTCCCAGCGGCATTGCACATCGACTTCGGCGGAGGGTTCCGTGAAGGGGAAATGCGAGGCGCGGAAACGGGTTTTGACCTTGGTGCCGAAAAATGCGGTGTAGAATTCTTCCAACACCCATTTCAGGTTCGCCATGGAGATGTCCTTGTCGATGGCCATGCCTTCGACTTGGTGGAACATCGGCGTATGGGTTTGGTCATAGTCCGAGCGATACACCCGACCCGGCGCGATGATGCGGATCGGCGCGCCCTGGTCGATCATCGAACGGATTTGCACCGGGCTGGTGTGGGTGCGCAAGACGTGGTTCGGGCGATCATCCCCCTCGGCACGGTGCATGTAAAACGTGTCATGCTCTTGGCGCGCGGGGTGATGCGGCGCGATGTTGAGCGCGTCGAAATTGTGCCAATCGTCTTCGATCTGTGGGCCCTCTGCGACGGCAAAGCCAAGATCGGCAAAGATGGCGTAGATTTCCTCGGAAACGCGCGAAATCGGGTGCAGGGTGCCTTGCCGGCGGGCGCGCGACGGCAATGTCACGTCCAACCATTCCTCGGCCAAACGCGCATCCAAAGCGGCGTCTTCGAGCGCAACCTTTTTGGCGGCAAGCGCCGAGTTGATCTCGTCTTTCAAAGCGTTGAGTTTCGGCCCCATCTCTTGGCGCTCTTCCGGGGTCATTTTGCCCAGTTCACGCATCTTGAGAGCGACTTCGCCCTTTTTGCCAACGGCCTGAAGGCGAATGTCTTCGAGCGTGGCTTCGTCCCCCGCCGTCAGAATGGCGGTGAGGTATTTGTTTTTCAGATCGTCCATCCCGAACCCTCTGTTTCCTAAAGCGTCACGCCTTTAACCTGAGACAGGGGAAAGGCGTGACGCTGCCAGACATATCAATGTTGTGGGCGTTCCGCCATAAACCCGTGAAACAGGTTTATGGCGGAACGCTTTATTCCCCGCTTGGTATCACGGGAGGCCCAAAAGACAAGAAGCCGCGAGACCCTAAGGTCCGCGGCTTCCTAAATAATTCAACTCCAATAGGGAGTGAGCTTACGCGAGCGCGGCCTTCGCCTGATTGACGATGGCCCCAAATGCATCCGGCTCGTGGATGGCGAGATCGGCGAGGACTTTACGGTCCACTTCGATGCCAGCCAAGGACAGGCCGTTGATGAATTTGGAATATGTCAGGGACTCGTCGTGGCTACGCACAGCTGCGTTGATCCGCTGAATCCACAAGGCGCGGAAGTTACGCTTACGGACTTTACGGTCGCGTGTGGCGTATTGGTTGGCCTTGTCGACAGCCTGTGTGGCGGTGCGGAAGTTACGCGAACGCGCGCCATAATAGCCTTTTGCGGCTTTGATGACTTTGCGGTGACGGGCGTGGGTGACGGTACCACCTTTGGTGCGGGACATATCTGTGTCTCCCTATTAACGGTTGTACGGCATATAGGATTTCACGATCTTCGCATCGGGTGCGGAGAGCGTGGTTGTCCCACGTGCGTCACGGATAAATTTCGTTGTACGCTTGATCATGCCGTGGCGTTTGCCGGCTTGACCCGCTTTGACCTTGCCAGTGGCGGTCATTTTGAAACGCTTTTTAGCGCTCGACTTTGTCTTCATCTTTGGCATTTCCATCTCCTTATTCGAGTGATCGGATGGTTATACGCGCGACTCGGCATGCCATTTCGCCGGACGCGCACCATGAGCGCGTGCAAGTACAGGCCAATTCGGGTGTTTGCAAGCCTTGAGTTTCAGATGGCTTAGAAATAATGCCCAATCACCCGCATCACGGCATCCGGGATGTCGTTGATGGCATATCCACCGGGGTGTTTGGTGACGGCGGCGACCAAAAGCCCGCCGCCGATCATCACCATGATCGCCGCCCCCCGTGGGGGACGACTGTCGGAAAAGGCGCTGACAAAGGCCGGAACTGCGAGCACACAAATCGCGGTGCCCAGCACGAGAAAAAGATCCGTATCCATCATGCCGTTCCTTTGAAAGGCCTTACGCTGCGGCCATTATTCGGGATCGGTGTTGAAAATCAAGCGTTCCTCGCAGGGCGCGACACGCAAGATGTTGGTCGATCCCGGTTGGTTGAACGGAATGCCAGCGATGACGACGATTTTGTCGGCCTCTGTGGCAAAGCCCGAGGTCCGCGCCGCACGCGCCGCATTGACCACGGCCATTTTGAACCGTTCGACTTCGCCGGTCATGACGCAGTGCATCCCCCAATAGAGGCAGAGCTTGCGCGCGGTGCCCCGGCGCGAGGTCATGGCAATGATCGGCACATGCGGCCGTTCGCGCGCGGTGAGCGCCGCCGTGGTGCCGGATTCGGAATAACACACGATGGCTTTGATCTCGGTGGTTTCGGCGATTTCACGCGCGGCGGACACGATCGCATCGGCCACGGTTTTCTTTTTGGTGCCAGAGCGCGAGGCATCCAAAACATCGCGGTAGACCGGATCGTTTTCGACCTCTTTGGCCACATTGCTCATCGTGGTCACGGCCTCGACCGGGTAATTCCCCGCCGCAGATTCCGCCGACAACATGATCGCATCCGCGCCTTCATAGATGGCGGTGGCCACGTCAGAGACCTCGGCACGGGTTGGCATCGGGCTTTCGATCATGCTCTCAAGCATCTGGGTCGCCACAATCACCGGCTTGGCCGCCGCGCGACATTTGCGCGTCAGGCGTTTTTGGATTGGCGGAACGGCCTGAACCGGCAGTTCCACGCCCAAATCACCGCGCGCGACCATGATCCCGTCAGAGACGGCCAGAATGTCATCAAAACTCTCCACGGCGGAGGGTTTTTCGATCTTCGCCAAAACCGAGGCGCGGCCTTTGACCAGCTCCTTGGCCTGAAGCACATCTTCGGGACGCTGCACAAAAGACAGCGCCACCCAATCGACGCCGAGTTCGCAGACGAATTCGAGATCTTTAAGGTCTTTCGGCGACAGTGCGGCCAGCGGCAACACCACATCGGGAACGTTCACACCTTTGCGGTTCGAAATCGTCCCGCCAACCACCACAACGCAATTGGCGTAATCTTTGCCGCAATCTTCGACGGTCAGGCGAATTTTGCCATCATTGACCAACAGCGAAGCGCCGGGTTTGAGGGCGGCAAAAATTTCGGGGTGCGGCAGTTGCACGCGTTTGCCATCACCATCCGCCGCGTCCAGATCGAGGCGGAACTTGTCGCCCTCCTCCAAATCATGCGCACCGGAGGCAAATTTACCCACCCGCAATTTCGGCCCCTGTAGGTCGGCCAAAATCGCAATCGGGCGACCAAGATCGGTTTCGATCTTGCGAATGATTGCATGGCGGGCACGGATTTCTTCATGGTCGCCATGGCTCATATTCAAACGAAACACATCCGCACCGGCCTCTGACAGCGCGCGGATGGTGGTATAGTCATTGGAAGCGGGGCCCAAAGTGGCCACGATTTTCACATTCCGAAGGCGTCTCATTATGCCTTTAATCCTCTCGGTTCTTGTAGGTTCGCGGCGGGCCACCCCCTCTATGCCGCAAATGGCCTTGCGGCACAACTGGCCCTTTCCCATCAAAGCGCGTATTGGGGAATGACATGGCAAGGTGACGTTAAAATGACCGAAAAAACCCCATTTCTCATCTTTGGCGCGGATCGTCCAGGTCGGTTTCTGGTGACCTGCGATCACGCGACGAACCGCGTGCCTGAGGAATTGGGCGGCGATCTTGGCATCTCTGAGGCCGACATGCAGCGCCATATTGCCTATGACATTGGCGCGCGTGGGGTCACGCGGGAATTGGCGCGCCTGTTGAACAGCCCCAGCATCGAAACCGATTTTTCGCGGCTTGTGATCGACCCAAATCGTGGCGAAACCGACCCGACTTTGGTGATGAAACTCTACGATGGCACGATCATTGCCGGCAATCGCAATGCTGACGCCGCAGAAGTCGAACGCCGCCTCAACGCCTATCATCGCCCCTATCATATGGCGTATGAAGCGCTTGCCGCACAGCGTGACAACGTGGTGATCTGTGCGGTGCATTCCTTTACGCCGCAACTCAAAACCCGCCCGCCCCGCCCGTGGCAAATCGGCATCTTGTCGGCCTATGATCGCCGCTTCACCGACCCGTTTATCAAGGCGCTGGAGGCTTCACCGACCTTGAAAGCCGAGGTTGAGCAGCGCGGTGAACGGTTGGTGATTGGCGACAACGAACCCTATGACGGCCACCTCCCCGGCGATGCGATTGACATCCATGCGCTCAAACACGGACGGCTCAACCTGTTGATTGAACTGCGCTCTGATCTGATCGAAACTGAGGCGGATCAGCTCCGTTGGGCGGGGCTTTTGGCACCGATTTTAACCGAGACCCTCAAAGCAACAGGACTGTAACCCATGCCCCATGTCGTGATTGATTTTTCCGCTGGTTTAGAAGACAGCTTTGACATTGATTTGCTCTGTAAATCCGTGTTTGACGCGCTGATTTTGGATGTCGAAATCAACGCGCCCGCACTCAAAATCCGCGCCCGACCGCAACCCTATTTCCACATCGGAACCGAACCGCAGACCTTCGCCCATGCCACGCTTTACCTTTTGGCCGGGCGCGCGGATGACACCAAGGCACGACTGTCCGACATCGTGTTGCACGCGATGGATGCGGTGCTGCCCAATGTCGGCAGCCTCTCTGTAGATGTCCGCGACATGAACAAAGCCGCCTATGCAAAACGTGTGAAAGGATAAGTCAAATGGACCAAATCGACGCAAAAACCATGATCGAACTTGAGGCCGCCGCCTTTCGTACCTTACGCGCGCATTTGATGGAAAAGCGCACCGATGTGCAAAACATCGACATGATGAATCTGGCCGGGTTTTGCCGCAATTGCCTGTCGCGTTGGGTGCAAGAAGCCGCCCATGAGCGCGGTATTGAAATGAGCAAAGACGAGGCGCGTGAGCTGTATTACGGCATGCCCTATGAGGACTGGAAAGCCCAGTCTCAGACAGAAGCCAGCGCCGAACAACACGCCGCCTTCAAAACGGCTTTTGCCGAAAACGTAGGCGAAGCTGACAAATCATAGCTTTCCCTCGCGCAACAATCCCGCGAAATTTGAGATATTGTTGCGCGTAACCCATTGTAATATTAATAGTTTATTGACCAAAACACCCCGCTCTGAAATAGCCGAACAAGGGTGTTTTTCGATTTTTCCAACACCGAATTTTTACAAGCTCAAGGATTTGAAAATGCTTCTTGCACTGCTTGCTTTGCCAATGCTGATCGGCGCGGTTTACGCTTTGGATCTCGGGGACTCGTCTGACGACACAGAGACGGATGACGATCCGATAGAGGATATGCCAGAACAGCCCACACCGGAAACAACGATCGAAATGGCTTCGACGGACGACGCCTATGAAGGCACGGAGGAGAGCGAGGAAATTCTTGGCACCATGGGCGGCGAAGAGATTGTCACCAACGGCGGTGATGACCTTGTTCAGGGCTATGGCGGCAACGACACAATCTCGCTTGGCTCCGGCAATGACTGGCTCACGCCGGGTCGGGTGACGATTATGTCGAAGGCAATGGTGGCGATGACGTGATCTATGGCGGCAAGGGCGATGACACCGTCGAGGGCGGCTATGGCAACGATTATTTGTTCTTGGGCGGGGGCAACGATTATTCAGGGATTTCGTCGGGTGATGATGAGATAACTGGCTCCGGATATATGGAAACCGGCGATGATTACATCGACGGCGGCGCGGGCGATGACCTGATGATCGACGAGATTGGCGCAAACATCCTCCACGGTGGAGACGGTAACGACAGGATATTTGGCCTGGATGCCAAGGGCACAGAGGCCCCGGACATGTTGTTTGGCGACAACGGCGATGACTACATCGTGGGTGACGATGGCGACACAATGACCGGCGGCGCGGGCGCCGATACCTTTGGCCTGTTTCAGTCTGGGGACACTGACAGCGTCTTCATCACCGATTTCAACACCGACGAAGATGATCTTATCATCAAGTGGTTGGACCGGGATCTCAGCCACCTCACGTCGGGCGAACTCCATACCCCAGAAAACGACTCCACACTCACCTATCGCGACACCGACGCCGGTTTGGCCATCGACATTGATGGGACCGAAGTGGCCGTTCTTGCCGGGCTGACCGAAGACGATTTCCCAAATATAACAATCTACGCCAGCGGAGTGGCTGGATATTATGACGCGATATACGACCACGCCGTGACCGAAGGCGAGGTGTTCAACGGTACAGATGCGCGGGAACATATCATCGGCACTTCATCAGATGATACGATTTTTGCTGGCGGTGGCGATGACACCATCACCAGCGGAGGCGGAGATGACACCCTCGTCGGCAATAGCGGAAACGATTTCATCTACGCTGGGACGGGTAACGATATTGCCGAAGGCGGCTGGGGCGATGATCGCATTGAGCTTGGCGGTGGGGATGACACCTATGGCTTTGGCCTGACCGCCGGCAATCTGGAAGACAACGCCCAGATCTACTTGCAAGGCGGCAATGACACGGTGCTTGGCCAAGATGGGAATGATACGATTGTCGATATCTCGGGTGCGAATGTTTTGAGCGGCGGAGAGGGTGACGACATTCTCTATGGCTATGACGTCGTGGATGAGCTCGCCACCTCGGGCAATCTTCCGCCTGAGACCGGCGATACCTCCGATCACTTGATCGGTGGCGCGGGCAATGATGTGATTTTCGCCGATAATGGCGATCAGGTCACCGGCGGCACCGGGGCCGACTCGATTGCCGCCGCCTTCCAGCGCGATATTGCGGAAACCGCGATCACCGTCACCGATTTCGACCTGAGCGAGGACAAGCTCATTGTGGATGTCTATGGCAACAATCTTCAGGAATTGACCAACGAAGAACTGAGTTTTTCTGACACGCCTGAGGGGCTTGCGGTCACCTATCTGGGTGAAACAGTGGCTGTGCTCAATGGTATCACCGCCGCGAATTTGCCAGCCGATCCGTCGAGTATTTTTGAAATCCTCCTATAAAAGGCGCGACTTTCAAGGCACCCAGGGCCTGACCCCGACGGTAAGACACGAAAAAGGCACCGCCTCGCGAGAGACGGTGCCTTTTACATGAAAACAATCGGATCAAATCGCGGTTTTCAGCATCTCTTCGACGTAAATCTCACGCAGGCGCTTGGCGATCGGGCCCGGCTTGCCATCGGCAATCATCGCGCCATCAATCTCGATCACCGGCTGAGAGAACCCGGTCGCGGAGGTCACAAACGCCTCATCCGCCTCCTGCGCCTCTTTGATGCTAAAGGGGCGTTCCTCGACCTTGATCTGTGCTTCTTCGGCAAAGCGCAGGATCGCGGCACGGGTGATGCCGTGGAGGATGTCGTTGGACAGTTGGCGGGTGATGATCGTGCCATCTTTGACGATATAGGCGTTGTTGGCGTAGCCCTCGGTCACAAAGCCATCTTCGACCAGCCACGCATCTGAACACCCGGCGCGTTTCGCCTGCATCTTGGCAAAAGACGGGTAGAGAAGCTGGGTGGTTTTGATGTCGCGACGGCCCCAACGCAGGTCCTCGACGGAAATCACCTTGATGCCCTCGTCCATGGTTTTGGAATTCAAAAGCGGCTTGGCGAAGGTGAAAAGCACGATGCCACCCGGTACCTCTTCGGGGTCCGGCCAGACGAAATCGCGATCAGAGCCCGCGCCACGGGTGATCTGAAGGTAGACACCACCCTCGTCGATGTTGTTTTTCGCGATCAATTCACGGTGGATCGCCAACAGTTCGTCCATGGTGACCGGGGACGCCATCTCAAGTTCAGACAGCGAGCGTTCGAGACGCGCGGTGTGGCCGGCAAAGTCGATCAACTTGCCGCCGATCACCGATGTGACCTCATACACCGCATCCGCCATCAGGAAGCCACGGTCGAAAATGGATACTTTGGCCTCGGTTTCCGGCAGGTATTCGCCGTTCACATAGACGGTGCGCGTCATCATGATCTCCTTAAATGACGGGGCTTAGCCCCAAAGCGCGCGAACAGGCGGGTGAACGCCCTCCGCGTCGAATTTTAATGGTTCGGCACGGTCTTCGGCCAAAAGCAGAGGTCCGTCAAGGTCCACAACGCGCGCCCCTTGGGCGACAAGCACCGCAGGTGCCATCGCCAAAGACGTCCCGACCATACAGCCGACCATGATGCCGTAGCCCTCGGCCCTTGCCGCATTGCGCAATTCCAAGGCCTCGGTGAGCCCCCCGGTTTTGTCGAGCTTGATGTTGATGACATCGTATTTGCCCTTCAACTCCGGGAGACTCGCCCGATCATGACAGGATTCGTCGGCGCAGACCGGAAGGGGTCTCGCAATCTCCGCCAACATATCATCCTGCCCCGCAGGCAAGGGTTGCTCCACAAGCTGCACGCCAAGCCGCACCAAATGCGGCGCAAGGTCCGAATAGACCTCGGCGGACCACCCCTCGTTCGCGTCCACAATAATTTTCGATTTTGGCGCGCCGCGACGCACCGCCTCAAGCCGGGCCATGTCATCGGGCGTGCCGAGTTTGATTTTCAACAGCGGCCGATGAGCATGTTTGGCGGCAGCGGCCTCCATGCTTTCGGGCGTGCCGAGCGAGAGCGTGTAAGCGGTGATCATCGGGATCGGCGCGGGCAGGCCCAACATCTGCCACACGCGTTTTCCGGCCCGCTTTGCTTCCAAATCCCAAAGCGCACAATCCACCGCGTTGCGCGCGGCACCGGGGTGAAGCGCCTCTTGCAGGGTCGCGCGCGTGATGTCCTCGGGCAGCGTCATGATTTCCTCCGTGACGCTCTCAAGCTTTCGCCATAGCGCGCATAAGGCACGCATTCGCCCCACCCCATCAGATCGCCATCGGTGGCGCGCACGGTCAGGACTTTGGCCTCGGTGCGCGACCCGCGCGAGATGGTAAAGACCTCGGCCAAGCGGAAACTCTCGGAGGTGACGGTGAGCTTGGTCATGAACTCTTCCCTAACAAATATGAGGGCCTAAACATGAGGGCGCCCGAAGACGCCCTCGTTTAATCTTAGACGTTCGCCAATGCTGCGACCAGACGCGCCGCGCCATGGCGGAACGGATCGACCGCGGGCAGGCCCATCTCGGCTTCAACCCGCCCGAGATAGGCGACAGCCTCTTCTTCGGACATGTGTTGGGTGTTCACGGAGATGCCAACCACGACACAGTCCGGGTTTGCCACTTTGGCCAAGGTCAGCGCCACATCGCGCAGCGCTTCAAGCGTCGGCAAAGCATATCCCGGCAGGCCGCGCATATGTTCGCGGGTCGGTTCGTGACACAGGATCAGCGCATCCGGTTGACCGCCATGAACCAAAGCCATGGTCACGCCAGAATAAGAGACGTGGAACAGGCTGCCCTGACCCTCAATCAAATCCCAATGATCATCGTCATTGTCGGGCGTCAGATATTCGATCGATCCCGCCATGAAATCGGCCACAACCGCGTCCAAAGGAACGCCGTCGCCGGTGATCAGAATGCCGGTCTGACCCGTGGCGCGGAAGGTGGATTTCATTCCCTGAGCGCGCATTTCCGCGTCCATTGCCAGCGCGGTGTACATTTTCCCCACCGAACAATCGGTGCCAACAGCCAAACAGCGTTTGCCGGACCGCTTTACGCCATTGGCAATGGGGTATTTCACCGAAGGGACACGCACGTCATGCAACGTGCGACCGCAGGCTTTGGCCACGGCGACGAGGTCTTCCTCGTCGCGCAGCAGGTTATGAAGGCCCGATGCCAGATCGAACCCCTCCTCCAGCGCCTGGATCAGAACTTTTTTCCAAGCCGGGCTGATCACGCCACCCCGGTTGGCCACACCGATCACCAGCGTCTTTGCGCCCGCCGCTTTGGCCTCGGTGAGGTCCATGTCGGGCAATTTCATATCGGCTTTGCAGCCGTCCATACGGAATTGACCAAGGGCAAATTCCGGGCGCCAGTCCTTGATCCCCTGCGCCACTTTTGCGGCCAGTTGGTCAGGGGCGTCACCGAGGAAAAGAAGATATGGCGTTTCAATCATGGCAGCTCTCCAGTTGCGTTTGAATGAGTGTGCTGGTGAATCGCTGCAATGTGCTTCGAAAATTGGGCAGCAACGCTGTCCTTTTGGGATAAATACGTCATTTATTTCATATTATCGGGAGATACTTTCTTATGTGTACAAAATAGGCAAAAAATAAACTTGGTTTGTGGACTGATGCGGGATTTGCCGCAGGAGCAAAATGACTCTTGCGGATATTTGCGCAAGATTATATCAATGCGAACATAAATTTAGAAACATCGTTACCGAAAGGAACCGACATGTCCTTCCGCCTTCAGCCCACCCCCGTGGAACGGCCAAACCGGTGCCAACTTTTTGGCCCAGGCTCAAACACCAAACTGTTCCCGAAAATGGCGGCATCGGACGCGGATGTGATCAACCTCGACCTTGAGGATTCTGTCGCGCCGTCCGACAAAGACATCGCCCGCGCCAATATCATCGAAGCCATCAACACGATTGATTGGGGTAAGAAAACGCTGGCCGTGCGGATCAACTCGCTCGACACCCCCTATTGGTATCGCGATGTGGTCGATCTTTTGGAACAGGCCGGTGAACGTCTGGATCAGATCATGATCCCGAAAGTCGGTTGTGCCGAGGACATTTATGCCGTTGATGCCTTGGTCACCGCAATTGAGCGCGCCAAGGGCCGGACCAAGCGGATCAATTTCGAAGTGATCATCGAATCGGCGGCGGGTATTGCCCATGTCGAAGCGATCGCCGCAAGCTCCCCACGCATGGTGGCAATGAGCCTTGGTGCTGCGGATTTTGCCGCAAGCATGGGCATGCAAACCACGGGTATCGGCGGCACACAAGAAAACTACTACATGCTGCACGGCGACACCCGCCACTATTCCGATCCGTGGCATTGGGCCCAGACCGCCATCGTCGCCGCCTGTCGCACCCATGGTGTGTTGCCGGTCGATGGTCCGTTTGGCGATTTCTCCGATGACGAAGGCTACCGCGCACAGGCGCGCCGCTCCGCAACATTGGGCATGGTCGGCAAATGGGCGATCCACCCGAAACAGATCGCCTTGGCCAATGAGGTGTTCACCCCCTCCGAGGAAGCCGTCGCAGAGGCCCGCGAGATTTTGGCCGCAATGGAAATCGCCAAAGCCAATGGCGAAGGCGCGACCGTGTACAAAGGCCGGCTCGTTGACATCGCGTCGATCAAACAGGCTGAGGTCATCGTGGCCCAGTCCGAATTGATCGCCAAGAGCTGATCTCCTCCGGCTGGGGCGGGGAGGCCCTGACTGTTGAGGTGACGCGCGCCTGGGGAGCAATCCTCAGGGCGCATTTTTTACTGCAAAGGCACGCAGATCAGCGTGACCAAATCCTCGGGAGCTGTGTCCATCGGCGTGTTTTCATAAAGCTCATAAGGCGGCGCATCGCGAGGCACTTCGCCGCTTTGCGGCAACCACGACCCAAACAGCGTGGCATAGGCATTGGACAGGCCCTCATAGGGGCCAACATAGCGCAAAACCGCATATTTGCCGCCGACCAAAGCGATCTCTTCCAACGGATCTTCGATCAACGCCCCCTCCGGCACACTCATCCCCGCATAGGAGCGCAGCGCGTCCAAAGGCACCGAGGACGGATCGTCCAGATAGACGCCAATCATCGGCCCCGCCTGTTGCATCATCCCGCGCGCGCCAAGCACGGCACCGGCTTTGCCAAAGGCTTGGTTCACTTTCATATAATCGCCCAGATGCGCAATCGCAGCGAGGCGATGGGCGGGCATATCGCGAATGTCGATGTCGTACATGGTAAACTCCTTTTGCCGCGGCAGTGTCTCGGACAACGGCTGGGGCGTGACAAAGCCACGCTCCCGAAACGCGCCGGGACTCATTCCATTTTGATCGCGAAAGGCGCGCGAAAAACTGGACAGATTGGGATAGCCATGCCGGGCGGCGATTGCCTCAATCGGCTCACCTCCGCGCAACAATTCAGCCGCCGCAGCGCGCAACCGCACGCGCCGCACCGCCTGTGCCACGGTTTCCCCGGTCATCGCGCGAAACACCCGATGAAAATGGAATCGGCTGAGCGCGGCCACCTCCGCCAATTGGTCCAGCGACAAATCCCCTTCCAAATTGGCCTCGATATAGGTGAGCACGCGCAACAGTCGATGATCGTAATCTTGTGCCATTTTTTGCCCCTTTCGCCCCATGTCCTCGCATAGATGCGCTTTGCAAATCTTGCCGAGTTGCACCGGCGCGCGAAAATCGCCATATACAGACAAGACCAGTGTCGGAGTACAGCATGACCCATTATCTCGAATTCGAAAAACCCCTTGCGGAAATCGAAGGCAAAGCCGAAGAACTGCGCGCCTTGGCGCGGGCCAATGCGGAGATGGATGTGGAAAAAGAGGCCGCCGGCCTTGATAAGAAAGCTGCCGACATCTTGAAAGACCTCTACAAAGGTTTGAGTCCCTGGCGCAAATGCCAGGTCGCGCGTCATCCGGATCGTCCGCATTGCCGCGACTATATCGAGGCGCTTTTTACCGAATACACCCCCTTGGCGGGAGACCGCAATTTCGCTGATGACCATGCGGTGATGGGCGGTCTGGCCCGGTTTAATGACCAACCCGTTGTGGTCATCGGTCAGGAAAAGGGCCATGACACCAAATCGCGCATCGAACGCAATTTCGGCATGGCGCGCCCCGAAGGCTACCGCAAGGCCATCCGTTTGATGGAGCTTGCGGATCGGTTTGGCCTTCCGGTCATCACTTTGGTCGACACCCCCGGTGCCTACCCCGGCAAAGGCGCCGAGGAGCGCGGTCAATCCGAAGCCATCGCCCGCTCGACGGAAAAATGCCTGCAACTGAAAGTGCCGCTGATCTCCGTGATCATTGGCGAAGGCGGTTCTGGCGGGGCTGTCGCCTTCGCCTCGGCCAATAAGGTCGCGATGTTGGAACATTCGGTCTATTCGGTGATCACGCCAGAAGCTGCGCCTCGATCCTTTGGAAAGACGCCGAGAAAATGCGTGAGGCGGCAGAAGCCCTGCGCCTGACCGCGCAGGATTTGCAGAAACTCGGCGTGATTGATCAGATTATTCCCGAACCGCTGGGCGGCGCGCAACGCGACCCGCAAGCAACCATCGCCGCCGTTGGCAAAGCGATTGAAGCCCTGCTTGCACCGCTGAAAAAGAAAAAGCCCGATGCGATCCTGAAAGAGCGTCGTAAGAAGTTCCTGGACGTGGGGTCAAAAGGACTCGCGGCCTAACACATTTATTTCAGACAAAACGCCGCCTTCTCGCGGCGTTTTTACCACATGCTGTTCGCGGCGCGCTCCGGCCATTCTTCGTCATAGGCTTTGCCGCCGACACGGCCCTCGGTCAGCGCCGCCAAAATATCGCCCACACTCGGCAGGCCTTCACTTTCGTCCCCCGCAGCCCAAAGCCCGGAGCGGATCAAAGCGCGCGCGCATTGGGTGTAAATCTCAGCAATCTCGATCACGATGACGGTCCGGGGATGACGCCCGTCCTTTTCAAAGGACCGACACAGATCGTCGTCTCCGGTGACAAACGCCCGGCCATTGATCCGCACCACATTATTGGACCCCGGCACAAACAGCATCAAAGAGACCCGAGGGTCGCGGACGATATTGCGCAGGCTGTCGATCCGATTGTTGCCACGCCAATCCGGCAAAGCCAGCGTCCCGGCATCCAATTCGCGCACCACAGCGCCGTCGTCGCCACGCGGCGAGGCGTCAGTCCCCTCCGGTCCCACCGTTGAGAGAATGCAAAACCGCGACCGGGCAAGCCAGATGCGAAACTCCGGTGTGACGCGACGCGCCACCTTTTGCGTCGCGGCGGGTCCGGGCACACCATACAACGCCTCAAGGTCTTCAATGGTTTTGATCGGCGTCATCTTGCATCTTCCTTTTACAGGCGGCCTAGCCCGAAAGGATGACACAACGATGACGAATTATGTCGCACGCGACGGCAACGTAAACCCAGCCTCAGCCATCAATTGATCAGAGGCAGTTTCAATCACCTCTTCCAGCTCTGTCATAACCTCTTTGATCGGCTTTCCTGGCGTGATCCGGGGCAGGAACTCGACCACGGCCAAACCGCGTGCGCGATACACGCCGCGACGCGGCCAGAATACGCCCACATTGGTGGCGGCGGGCACGATGCCTTGCCCGGTTTGTTCATACAGAACACCCGTGCCCACTTTATACGGCATATGCACTCCAGCAGCCACTCGGGTGCCTTGCGGGAAAATGATCAATTGCCCCGGCAAGGTGGAACCGGATTTCACATCCGCAACCATCTTTTTGATCGCCTGCCCGCGCTTGCCGCGATCCACTGCGACACAGCCGATGCGCTTGGCGTAATAGCCAACAATCGGGGTCAAACTCAGTTGCTTTTTCATGATGAATTTTGGCCGCGGGACGACCGAAACGATCATGATGATGTCGAAAAAACTTTGGTGTTTGGAGGCGATCAAAACCTCATCTGTTGGGATATCGCCCCGAATGTCCGAGCGCAGCCCGACGAGCCAGCGCGCCGAAAACCGCACCCAACGGCAATAGGTCCGACACGCGGCATAGGCATAGACCCGGTTGATCATTGCGAAGGGCGTAAAGACAATCGCCAGCACAAGCATCGCCAGATACATCTGAACCACGAAGATCAAAGAGAGAATCCATTGGATCGGATAGGGCATCACATCAATCTCCGTAGGGTTTGCAGCGCGGCAAACCGTGTGGCCAGAAACGCCACGAAGGCCGCCAGCAGCGGGATCACACAGGGCCAGAACCACTGTAGCCCGGAAAAGCCGAGCCCGGTGAGAAATCCACCTTCTTGCTGCGCAGAGGGCAAAAGCGCAACGGCAACGGTGCCGAAAAACGCACCGATGACGGCCCCGGTAAAGCCGCGCACCGTAAAGCGGCGTTCAAAGGCGCGGGCGATATAGCTGTCCGTGGCCCCGACAAGACGCAGGGTGCGGATCACTTGGGCATTGGCGGCAAGTGCGGCATTGGCGGCAAGGGTGATCATCCCCGCCGTCACCCCCGCCATCAAGATCAAGGACACATAGCCCAAGAACCGAAGCCGACTGGCTGCCTTGATCAAAGGACGACGCCAACGACTATGATCATCAAGGACCGCGCCGGGCGCTTCTCCGGCCAAACGCAATCGCAGGCCTTCACCATCATAACCCTCCGCCGTCTCGATCACTTCGATCAGTGCGGGCAAAGGCAGGGTATCAACCGGCAAAGACGGGCCGAACCATGGCTCAAGCAGCGCCATCTCTTCGTCCCGGCTCAACGCCCGCGCCGAGGCGACGCCCGGCGTGGTGTTCAGCACATCAAGCGTTGCCTTGATCTGAGCGTCGACCTGATCTTCAGGCGCGGAAATGCGTACCGTGGAAGCGCGCGCCAACTCATTGCCCCAACGCTCCGCCAATCGGCCCGTCGCCAAAGACAAAGCCAGCGCAAACACCGCCAAAAACGCCATCGCCGCTGCGGTCAGCACCGTCAGACGCGCGGTAAAACCCGAGGGTGGCACAACGCGGCCCTGCGCGCTTTCAGAAAAATTCAGGAACGGCAAAAGAATGGTTCTCATAGATCCGCCCCCGATTGTTGGATGCGTCGATTGGAAATCCGCAAAACGCGCGCTTGCACCTGCGATTTCGCTTGCCTGATCAAGTGCATATCATGAGTCGCAATCACCACGGTTTTGCCCATGCGATTGAGTTCGACCAACAATTGCAACAGCCGTAAAGACATCTCCCAATCGACGTTGCCGGTCGGCTCGTCGGCCAAAATCACATCGGGGGACATGATCACCGCCCGCGCCAAAGCGGCGCGCTGGCGTTCGCCGCCGGAGAGTTCGGGCGGCTTGGCTTTGATCTGTTCCGTCAATCCAACCCAGGCCAAAAGGTCCACCAGATCCTGATCGTCGCGCGGCCGGTCAGCCACGGTCAAAGGCAGGGCCACATTTTCGGCCAGACTCAAATGATCCAGAAACTGGCAATCCTGATGCACCACCCCGATCTTGCGTCTGAGCTGGGCCACCTCATCGCGCCCCATCTCGCGGGTGTCCTGTCCAAGGATCGAAACCCGCCCTGCCGTCGCCTGAAGCTCGCGGTAGCACAGTTTGAGGAACGTGGTTTTGCCCGCCCCCGACGGGCCGGTTAAAAAGTGAAAGGAGCCCGGCGCAAGCGAGAGCGTCATCTCCGTGAGAAGCTCTCGCCCCCCGTAGCCGTAGCCAGCATTATGAAACTCGATCACACCCAAACCCCTGTTCTCTGTCGCGACAGTTTTGCCTCACTGGTCAAAAGCTTTCAATGCAACTGTCGCAAAAACATGGACAATCTGGCTTGGGACGTTAACAATTCCGTCAAACTAAACGTGCTAAGCACGGATTTTGCTGTGGCAGGGGAAAAAATGCGGCTTATTTGTCCCAATTGCGGAGCGCAATACGAAGTTGACGCACGTGTCATTCCCGACACGGGGCGGGATGTTCAATGCTCAAACTGTGGTCACACTTGGTTTCAACAGCCCGCGCATCAGGACAAGGAACTGGCCGAAGAGCTGGGCTACGAGCATCCTGAAGAGGCACCAGAGCAACCCGGTTTTGACGCCCCAGCACCAGCCGCCGCCGAGGTGCCCAATTTTGACGCGGAGCCTGAGCCCGAAGTCGAGGCAGAACCAACACCAGAATCAAAAACCACTCCTGCGCCAGAGGTCACACCCGAAGCGGAGGCGGAACCTGAGCCGGACATCGACGATGGCGCGGACGACACAGCTCTGGAAGATGAAGCCACTCCAATCGACGAGGCCCGGCGGAGTTCTGTGCTTAAAGACAGCGTGCGCGACATCCTGCGCGCCGAGGTCGAATTTGACCAAACCATGCGTCGCCCGGAAAGTGATCCGCTTGAATCCCAACCCGATTTGGGACTGGAAGAGCCATCCCAAGACGCCGCCAAAAAGAGCCTTCGCGACCGCATGGCCCGGTTGCGCGGGCTTGATCCGGCGGATTCGGGGATCATTGCCGGGAGTGCCGCCGCGGTCACCGGCAAACGCCGTGATCTGTTGCCTGACATCGAAGAAATCAACTCCACCCTCAGCGCCTCATCGGACCGAGACGAAGACGGCACAGTGCCCGACGAAGACACCCGCCGCGCCCGCGCAGAACGCTCCAGTTTCCGCACGGGCTTTGGGCTTTTGGTGCTTCTCACCGTGATCTTGGTCGGGCTGTATCTCTTTGCGCCACTGATCGCGCAAAAGGTCCCCGCGCTTGGGGGTGTGATGGAGGCCTATGTGACCGTGGCAAATGGGTTCCGCGCCTGGCTTGACCGCGCCATGTCGGCGGCAAGTGCGCGCCTCAACGCGCTTTTGAGCCAGCTCAACAGCTAATCGAGATCAACACTCTCGCATTTAAAACCGGTCCAAAAGACGGTTTAAATAGTTGCGTTCGTCTTCTGGGCGATCTTGTTCGGCCGAGCGGCGGCGGATTTCATCGGTGAGTTCTTCTGCTCGGCGATAGACGTCCTCGCCCTCGTAAAGCGGCTCATCTGAGCCAAACTGCCCCGTGTCCCCGGCCGCGCGCCCAAGCGGATCACGCCGCATTGGATCACTGCCGGATTGCCCGCCTGCTTCGCCCTGCTGGCCCTCCTGCTCCTGCTGCGATTGCGCCTGTTGTTCGCCAAGCTGGCGCATCCCGTCGCGCAGGGCTTCCATCGCCTCGGCCTGACTGTCGAGCGCGCCGGACAAATCGTTTTGGCCAAGTGCCTCTTCGGCCTCATCCATCGCCCGATCCGCCCGATCCAAAGCCCCGCCAAGCCCCTCTTCGTCGCCACCGCCCGCACCATTCATCGACTGGCGTTGGCGCGCCAGTTGATCGCGTAGCGCTTGTTGGCGTTCGGCCAAGGATTGACCATTCGGCTCCGCGCCCTGCCCTTTACCGTCCTGTCCTTCGCCTGCTTGGGGTTGCTGGCCCTCTTGTGTGCCTTCGCCCTGATCCCCTTGTTCGCTCCGCGGCTGACCGCCGCCAAACTGCTCTTGCAGGTCAGAAAACGTATCATCGTTGAGCTGTTGTTGGTCGCGCAGCATGTCTTGCAAGCCTTGCATGCTCTCGCCGCCTTGGCCCTGCCCCTCGCTTTGCGTCACACGCATGTTTTCAAGCATTTCGGCCAGCATGTCCAAAAGCTGCTGCGCCTCGGCCATCCGGCCCTGCTCCATCAATTCCTGAATGCGGTCCATCAATTGTTGCAACTGATCGCCGGTGATCTGCTGGCCGTCTTGCTGACCTTGATCGGGCATGTCGGTGCCATCACCTTGCTCACCCTGCTGCTCAGCCAATTGCTGCATATAATCGCGGGTCGCCTCGCGCAGCTCTTGCATCAGCTTTTGGATTTCCTCCGGCGTTGCCCCGTCCCGCATGGCTTGGCTCAGCCGCTCTTGGGCCCGATGCAGCCGCTCAAGCGCGTCTTTCAACTGTCCATCTTCGAGCAAAAGCGCGATCTCCCAAAGCGCGTCCGTCACCTCACCAAGCTGCGCATCCGTCAGAGTGCTCTCGCGCCCCTCGATCACACCGACCACTTCGCGCAGGCGGAAATAATGGCGCATATCATCAAACAGTTGCGTCGGATCAACCGTGACCGCGCGGATCACCTGGGCGGCGCGCGCGGCATTTTCGCGGTTCCACAGCAACTCTTGACGGACATCAATCAAAGCCGCGGCCAGCGGATCAAAGAACCGACGAGTCGGCAGAATGGCCTCGCCAATCGCCTCGTCGCTGGCCTGCCCGGCCTCATCCCACGCGGTGAGAGAGATTTGAACCGGCAGACCCGCAAACGGATGTTGGGCCAGATTTTCGCCGATCATGCCCTCGATCTCGCGCCGATCCCCGATCTGCGGCAGCGGCACAGTAACCTCAAGCGCCGGGCGCGCCTCAGGCGACAGCACATAGCCATAGCGTTTTTCCACCGCCTCCGGGTCGCGGGTGATCGTCAACACCGCGCGCGCCACGCCGAAATCATCGGTGAGGCGGAAATTTTGCCGGGTTTCACCCGAAGGAGCGCGGGTCATCGGGCCGATCAACTCGACCGTGGGCGCCGCGTCGGGCTGTAGCGCCACATCCCACAAACGCCCCGTTGGACCGTCAATCTCGATCTCGCCCGGTTGACGCACGGCAAAATCCGGCGCGGCACTTGTGCCCGAGAGCGGTTCGCCGGACACGGTTTCGGACAGTGTCAAAACCCCGTCCTCGCCATAAAAGCGCACGGTCACATTGGAGCCTTTCGGCACGTCAAACCGGTCTTTCAAATCCTCCAGATAGAGCGTCGGCTTGCCCGAATAGGCTGGCGGTTGCACCCAGCCCTCCCAATTTGGCCCAGCGGCAATGTTCGACCCGGATGTGCCCAAATCCGTGGTCGTGCGGGCCTGTTCAAGCGAGCCAAACAGGCCACCCATGCCAAGGGCCGTGAGCGCCATCAAACGCAAAGCATAGGGGTCTGCGGCAGACAGACGCAGGGTTGGGCCGATTGCGCGTATATCTTTGAGACGCGTCAGCATACGCGCGCGGTGGGCCGTCCAAAGGCTGTTTGATGCTGGATCGTCCCCGCCGATCAGGGGCGTATCGGTGAGCGCTTGCAACGGCTGCCCCGGCAAGGTCGCATCCACCCGCGCCAAAGCCGCATGCGGCGGTGGGCGGCGGAACTGCCAAAGGCCCACGCCGAAACTGGCAACAACGCCCAAAGCGGCCCCGGCCAAAACAAGCGTTCGCGCCAAAGGCGTAAACAGATCATGCAGCCCTAAAAGCGCAAAGCCACAGAACCCCACGAGAACTGAGAAAAATGGCCAAAAGGCCTGCCCAATACGCTCAAACCAAAGCCCGGCAGCCGTGGCAGTCAAAGCAAAGCGCACCCTCCGCGCCAAAGGCCCGTTCAGGTTGAGGGTTCGTTTTTCTTGGTCAAATCCCATGACGTTTGCCCGATCCAGCCCATTTTACCGCGCCGGATCGCGCGGATGTCAAAGCCATTGAGGAATGGTATCGCGATTTATCATCTCTTCAAAGCTCGGACGCGGGCGGATGACAGCGAATTGATCGTCTTTCACCAAAACCTCTGGGATGAGCGGGCGGGAATTATATTCCGACGCCATCACCGCGCCGTAAGCACCCGCCGAACGGAACGCGACCAAATCGCCCTCCGCCAAAAGCGGCATGTTGCGGGCCTTGGCAAAGGTATCGCCGGTTTCGCAAACCGGGCCAACGATGTCATAGGGCAATTGTTCCACACCTGCATCGGGTTCGATCACTGGAATGATGTCGTGATGAGCGTCATACATCGACGGCCGCACGAGATCGTTCATCGCCGCATCGAGGATGAGAAAATCGCGGCCTTCGCCATGTTTGAGATAGATCAGCGAAGACACCAAAATCCCGGCATTGCCGGAAATCAGCCGCCCCGGCTCGATCTCGATCTCACAGCCCAGATGGCCGACGGTTTTGCGGATCACATCGCCATATTCCACTGGTAGCGGCGGGGCCTCATTTGAGCGCTCATAAGGAATGCCCAAACCACCGCCGAGATCAAGTCGGCGAATGTTGTGACCATCGGCGCGCAGGGCTTCGGTCAATTCCGCCACCTTGGTAAAGGCCAGTTCAAACGGCGCAAGCTCGGTCAATTGCGAGCCGATATGAACATCAATACCGACCACGTCGATGCCCTGCATTTGGCCCGCGCGAGCATAGACGTCGCGGCATGTGGCAATCGGAATACCGAATTTGTTTTCGGATTTCCCAGTGGCAATTTTTGCGTGGGTTTTGGCGTCCACATCCGGGTTCACCCGCAGGGCAATCGGGGCTTTGACGCCCAAAGACATCGCCACCTCATTGAGCGCCTCAAGCTCGGGTTCGCTTTCGACGTTAAACTGACGAATACCACCGATCAACGCCTGACGCATTTCATCACGGGTTTTGCCCACGCCGGAAAACACGATCCGATCCCCCGGCAGGCCCGCCGCCTTGGCCTTGAGATACTCGCCGATCGACACCACGTCGATCCCCGCGCCCAGCTCACCCATGAGTTTGAGCACGGCAAGGTTCGAGTTCGATTTCATCGCGAAACAGACCAGATGATCCATCCCGCCCAAGGCCTCGTCGAACAGATTGTAATGGCGCGTCAATGTGGCGGTGGAATAGACATAAAACGGCGTGCCAACCTGTGCCGCGATGTCAGACACGGGCACGTCTTCGGCGTATAAAACACCGTCTCTATAAAGGAAATGATCCATGTAGGGTCTTTCAGATGCCGGGCCCAAGGGCCCTCAGTCAGTTCAGCGGAATGTGAATGTTAACCGACGTGTCGGTGTAACTTCCGCGTTTGGAATTCACGCCCACGGTGGTCGACACGCCCACCTCAGGCTTGACAGGGTCGCCATCCACACCACAGCCCACAAGGCCGATCATCGCCACAGCACATATAAAACGGATCATCCGAGCACCTCTTTCCAACGCGCAATTTGTGCACGGACCTGAGAGGGCGCCGTGCCTCCGTAGCTTGTGCGAGACGCGACCGAATTTTCAACCGTTAAGACATCATAGACGCCTTCAGTGATCGCTTCGTGAACGGATGTCATCTCCTCCAGGCTCAGATCAGGCAAATCGCAGCCCTTTTTCTCAGCCATCGCCACCAATGCGCCGGTGACATGATGTGCGTCGCGGAACGGCAGGCCCGCTTCGCGCACCAACCAATCGGCAAGATCGGTCGCAGTGGAGAACCCAGAGGCGGCGGCAGCGCGCAGATTGTCGGTGTTGGCGTTCATATCCGATACCATCCCGGTCATCGCGGCGAGGGCCAGCATAAGGTTGTCGGCGGCGTCGAAGACCTGTTCTTTGTCTTCTTGCATGTCTTTGGAATAGGCCAGAGGCAGGCCTTTCATCACCATCATCAACGCGACATTTGCGCCAAAAATCCGCCCCACCTTGGCGCGGATCAATTCGGCGGCGTCGGGGTTTTTCTTTTGCGGCATGATCGAAGAGCCGGTGGAGAACCGGTCCGAAAGCGCGACAAAGCGGAACTGCGCCGAGGACCAGATCACCAACTCTTCGGCAAAACGCGACAGGTGCATGGCGGTGATGGACGCGCAGCTCAAAAATTCGAGACCGAAGTCACGATCGGCCACGGCATCCAAAGAGTTGGCGGTCGGACGGTCAAAGCCCAGCGCCTCAGCGGTCATATGGCGATCAATCGGGAAACCCGTGCCTGCCAGAGCCGCTGAGCCCAGCGGGCTTTCGTTCATCCGGGTGCGTGCGTCTTTGAAGCGAGACATATCGCGGCCAAACATTTCGACATAGGCCATCATGTGGTGGCCCCAGGTCACCGGCTGCGCAGTTTGCAAATGGGTGAAGCCGGGCATGACCCAATCAGCGCCCTTTTCGGCCTGCGCCATCAACGCGCGGATCAAGGCCTCAAGGCCAGAAACCGCTGCATCCATTTGATCGCGGGTCCAAAGTTTGAAATCGGTGGCGACCTGATCGTTGCGCGAACGCGCCGTGTGCAACCGCCCAGCCGGTTCGCCGATGATCTCTTTGAGCCGGGATTCGACATTCATGTGAATGTCTTCAAGCGCTGTGGAATAGACGAACTCACCGGCTTCAATTTCTGACAATACCGTGAGAAGGCCTTCCCGAATGGCCTGCGCATCGCTATCGGTAATAATGCCCTGTTGCGCAAGCATCAAAGCATGGGCGCGCGAACCCGCGATATCTTGGGAGGCCAGTCGTTTGTCGAAACCAATGGACGCATTGATCGCTTCCATAATCGCGTCAGGTCCGGCGGCGAAACGCCCGCCCCACATCGCGTTTGATTTCTTATCGGTCATGGACACACCCGCATGTTGAAAAATCTGATTGCCGCCACCCTTTATACGGCCCTGAGCTTGGTGCAATTCCTGCTGCCGCACAGGATATGCAAAGCGTGATGGATTTGCGCGAGGACAGCCTGCAAAAACTGGGATTTCACACTGAACCCAAAGAAGTGAGTGCGCTGCCGTTCACGACGATGGATGGTGCTGAGGAAACGCTTGCGGACCATGCGGGCAAACTTGTCCTTCTCAATTTCTGGGCCACGTGGTGTGCGCCGTGTCGCAAAGAAATGCCGGCGCTTGATGCGCTCTCCGCTGAGTTTGACGGCAAAGGGTTTGCGGTTCTGCCCATTGCGACCGGACACAACCCCACACCCGCGATCGAAAAATTCTTTGAAACCGCTCAGATCAAAGAGCTGACGGCACGACTTGACCCAAAAGGCGCAATGGCGCGTGATATGGGGGTGCTTGGCCTCCCTGTGTCGATCTTGATTTCTCCACAAGGCCAGGAAATCGCACGTATGACCGGAGATGCGGACTGGTTCTCGCCCTCAGCCCAAGCAATTGTGACCGAACTGTTGAATGAATACGGCCTCACGAATGATGATAGTGTAGTGATCCATTAGCGGTGCGCGGCATGGCCGCCTCAACCAATGTTTTCACCCGTTCCGAGAGATGCATGATCCGCTCCAAAGTCGCATCAATTTCGATATGGAATTTATCGAGTTGATCAATGACAGGCATGAGCGATACCGAATTCGCCCCAAGACGCCCAGCTTCGACGCGGCACAACACCCGGATGGAATCAAGCCCCGTCACAAGTTGACGCAGATCCTTTGCCGAGCGCGTGAGCGCGGTCACATCGTTAAAGACGGATACCAAAACTGCTCCAGAATCAATGGAGTAGGTGTCGAGTAAGGTGGTGAGAACCTCCACCTCATACTTGAAATTATCCCCTTCTTTCGCTGTCAAGAAAGCCTCTAGCGCAACCATTTTCACTTCACGTTGTAGCCGTGCCGCGGCCATCATGAAAATACCGTGGTGCACTCGCGACAGAACCGATTCGGTCATACTTCGGGCGCCGTTTTCGACCCTGAACCCTCCAAGATGGTTGGTCACTTCGTCCGACATCAATCTATAATTTTGGGAGATTGCAGAAATCGGCCCTCCCGCAGGCTCCAACCGCGATGCAACAATGCGCATATTTGAGGGAATCCCACGAATTTTGGCGAAGGCCGTGAACAGGTTCTGTTGCTCTGATTCAAGGTCATGCAGCCTGGGCAAAAGCTCTTTCATACTGCGTAAACGCCCGTCTTCGACCCGGGCGAGCGCGGTGTCACGGGCCGTCATCTCTTGTGCAATCGCAAACGAACTGAACGCCGCATAGGTTGGGAACCCGAGATCTCGCAAAACTTCACGAATTTTCGCAGCACTTTCTTCGGGAGTAAGCCCTTCATTTGCCTCTAATTTTAGAGCCTCCGCATACGCGACCTGAGCCTGAGAAAAGACTTTCGAAGAGGGTTTCATCCGCACGGAAACATAGCCGCCCTCAATCGGCGAAATAACCGCATAGACCCAATAGTACCGACCATCTTTCGCACGGTTTTTCACATAAGCGCCCGTGGCTAGCCCTTTTTTGAGCCGCTCCCACAGAATATAAAAAACCCCTTTCGGCATATCGGGGTGTCGAATGATCTTATGAGGGGCACCAACAAGTTCTTGCCAGGAATATTCGGAAATTCGGCGAAAAACTTCGTTCCCGGCCGCGATCACACCGCGCTCATCTGTCCGTGAAAAGAACAGTTCGTCGATTGAGAACGGCGCCTCTTCACGGCTTGAGGAAAAGGCTGTTGCAGAGTTTTGAAATGACATGTTGTGCCCAATTGTCTGATTTGATCGCAGTTGAGCAAAGGTTACTTTCAATATGGTTAAGCCATTTCAAATCGATCCTGTTTTGCCATTCAATTTTTGCAACGGCAGTTTTTGCCTTGGCCCGCAAAACCTGCGCCCTTTTAGAAAGAAAAATTCGATTTAAATACTCCGAATTTTCGATCAATTTCACGTTTTCCCTTAAATTTTCAAATCGCATCAATGCTTTATGACATTGTTTAAAACTTCTCTAAAATCTCAAACAAATTTGAAAGTTTACCCACCGTTATCCCAAGTCTTTCAAAGTCGGTCTCACAATGCGGATGCTTTAAGGCAAGGTGACGGGATGAATACCTCTTTCTATGGCCACGATGATTTGGGTAGCCCACTGTCGGCTGCGGTCGCAGAGCGCGATCAAAACACAATGGATATGGTGCATTCGGCCCTGCGGAAAAAACAGGTGATGCTTGCATATCAACCTATTGTCCAAACGTTGCGCCCGGACCGTCCCGCCTTTTTCGAAGGCCTCATTCGGGTTTTGGATCAAACCGGACGGGTGATTCCCGCGCGCGAGTTTATTGACGTTGCCGAGACCACTGAAACCGGTCGCCAACTCGACTGTCTCGCACTTGAACTTGGGCTCACCGCCCTCAACAAACACCCGACATTGCGCCTTGCGATCAACATGTCGGCGCGCTCCATTGGCTATCCACGCTGGAAAGAAACGCTTCACATTGGTTTGGCCAAAAACGCAACCGTCGCCGAACGTCTTATTTTGGAGATCACTGAGAGCTCCGCCATGGTGATGCCTGATCTTGTGTCTGTCTTCATGAAAGAGCTACAATCTATGGGCATTTCCTTTGCTCTTGATGATTTTGGCGCGGGCTATACCGCCTTCCGCTATCTCAAAGAATTCTATTTCGACATTGTGAAAATTGATGGCAGCTTTATCCGTGGCATCGCAACAAATCCCGACAACCAAGTGCTGACGCAGGCACTGGTCTCTGTCGCCAAACATTTTGACATGTATACGGTGGCCGAATTTGTCGAAACCGAAGCAGATGCCCAATACTTGAGTTCAATCGGGATCGATTGCATGCAGGGCCACTACTTCGGCGCGGCCACGATTGATCCGGCGTGGCAAACCAAAGAAACACGCCGAAAAGCCAGCTAGTCGGGCGTCAAACCGCCTCATCCTGGGATTGATGGTTGAAAATGCTGCGCGCGCAGCCTACTGCTTTGGTGGGGAGCCGCGCAATATTGTTGCAAAAAATCCAACCATTGGGCAATCTCCCCACAACCATTCTGGGAGAGAAGACCATCATGACCAATGTCGTTATCGCATCCGCAGCACGAACTGCCGTCGGCAGCTTTTCGGGCGCTTTCGCCAATACCCCGGCCCACGACCTCGGCGCCGCAGTCCTTGAAGCGCTGGTAGCGCGCGCCGGGATTGAAAAAGGCGAGGTGTCTGAAACCATTCTTGGTCAGGTGCTGACTGCGGGTCAGGGTCAAAACCCGGCACGCCAAGCCCATATCAACGCCGGTCTGCCACAAGAATCCGCCGCATGGAGCATCAACCAAGTCTGTGGCTCGGGCCTGCGCACCGTCGCCCTCGCCGCCCAACACATCATGTTGGGGGATGCCGACATCGTCTGTGCCGGCGGCCAAGAAAACATGTCCATGTCTCCCCATGTCGCCAACCTGCGCGCTGGCCATAAAATGGGCGATATGAAGTTCATCGATTCGATGATCAAAGACGGCCTTTGGGACGCGTTTAACGGCTACCACATGGGCATCACCGCCGAAAACGTTGCCAATCAATGGCAGATTTCCCGCGAAATGCAGGACGCCTTTGCCCTCGCCTCGCAAAACAAAGCCGAAGCGGCGCAAAAGGCTGGGAAATTCTCTGATGAAATCATCCCCTTCGCGGTGAAAACCCGTAAAGGCGAAATCATCGTTGATGCCGACGAATACATCCGTCACGGCGCGACGTTGGAGTCCATGCAAAAACTGCGCCCGGCCTTTGACAAAGAGGGATCTGTCACCGCAGGCAACGCCTCAGGGATCAACGATGGCGCGGCTGGCGTGCTTTTGATGTCGGCAGACAACGCGGCAAAACGCGGCATCCAACCCCTGGCCCGCATCGCCTCCTATGCAACCGCCGGTCTCGACCCGTCGATCATGGGTGTCGGCCCGATCCATGCCTCCCGCAAAGCGCTCGAAAAAGCCGGTTGGAAGGCTCAGGATCTTGATCTGGTCGAAGCCAACGAAGCCTTTGCCGCACAAGCCTGTGCCGTGAACAAAGACATGGGCTGGGATCCGGCCGTGGTAAACGTAAACGGTGGCGCAATTGCCATCGGCCACCCGATCGGCGCCTCTGGTGCACGTATTCTCAACACGCTTTTGTTTGAGATGCAGCGCCGCGATGCCAAAAAAGGCCTCGCCACACTCTGCATCGGCGGCGGTATGGGCGTTGCCCTCTGCGTCGAACGCGATTGATAGCCAATCTGGGAGGGGCCAATTCGGGGCCTCTCCCCTCCGCTTGATCTCAAAACAAGCCCAAAGCCTACAAAATGGTAGCGCAAACACTCCCTTCTTAAAATAGCTCTTGATCCCACGCCGCATTCAGTTTGTCATGATTGGACGGTACAGTGTTCATGTCCAAAACATTGGGAGCCATGTCATGGGACGATGCCGTCGCGCCAAAAAATTTCTGCATCAGCTAAGTAATATTGTTGCGGCTGCAGAATATTTTGGATAACAAGATTTCCAACAGAAGATTTGATAGGGAGGAGTATCATGTCCAAAGTCGCAATCGTGACCGGGGGAACGCGCGGGATTGGCGCCGCCATTTCGAAGGCCCTGAAAGACGCAGGCTACACCGTGGCTGCAAACTATGCAGGCAATGACGACGCTGCTGCGAAGTTCACTGAGGAAACCGGCATCAAGACCTTTAAATGGTCCGTGGCAGATTACGATGGCTGTGTTGAAGGCATTGCCAAAGTCGAGGCCGAGCTTGGCCCCGTAGACATTCTCGTCAACAACGCGGGCATCACCCGCGATGCGCCGTTCCACAAGATGACCCGTGAGCAATGGCAGCAGGTCATGGACACCAACCTTTCCGGTGTGTTCAACATGACTCACCCAATCTGGCCAGGCATGCGCGAGCGTAAATTTGGTCGCGTGATCAACATTTCGTCGATCAACGGCCAAAAAGGTCAGTTTGGCCAGGTGAACTATTCGGCCGCAAAAGCGGGTGACATCGGATTCACCAAAGCCTTGGCTCAAGAGGGTGCGCGCGCTGGCGTCACCGTCAACGTGATTTGCCCCGGCTATATCGCGACCGAAATGGTCATGGCCGTGCCGGAAAAAGTCCGCGAGTCAATCATTTCGACCATTCCCGTTGGTCGCCTTGGCGAACCCGAAGACATCGCCCGCTGTGTGGTGTTCCTTGCCTCCGATGAGGCGGGCTTTATCACCGGCTCGACCATCACGGCGAACGGCGGCCAATACCTCACCTAAGGCGTTGAGATACGGTTTGAAGGGGGTCACAGCCGTGGCCCCTTTTTTTATGATTGCGCAGCTCAAAGACTTACGGCTATCTCGCGCAATGACACGCAAAACCGCCACATCCATCGGCTTTCTCGCCGTCCTTCTCTGGGCGCTTTTGGCGCTGTTCACCGTGGCCAGCACGCCGGTCCCGGCACTGCAACTCAATGCGATCAGCTTTGCCATTGGTGGCGGAATTGGCCTGATCTGGATCGCCAAAAACCGTGCATGGAGGGATTTGAAACGCGTCTCGCCCTTGGTCTATGGCTTTGGCACACTTGGGATTTTTGGCTTTCATTTCCTGTATTTTTCATCCCTGCGTCTTGCCCCTCCGGCGGAAGCGGGATTGATCAACTACCTCTGGCCCTTGCTGATCGTCCTCTTTTCCGGCCTTTTGCCCGGCGAACGCCTTCGCCCACTGCACATTTTAGGGGCCGTACTTGGGCTGGCGGGGGCCATCCTCGTCATCGCGCGTGGCACATCCTTTGCGGGAGAGGCCGGACTTGGCTATCTTCTCGCCTTGGCGGGGGCCTTCACATGGGCCGGATATTCAGTGATCTCGCGCCGGATCGGCCATATCACCACTGCCTCTGTCGCCGTATTTTGCCTTTTGTCGGCGTTCCTCTCGTTGATCTCGCATTTGGCTTTTGAAGAGACCGTTTGGCCCGCAACCTACATAGGATGGGGGGCGCTGATCGCATTGGGACTGGGTCCCGCAGGCGGTGCGTTTTACTTGTGGGATGTGGGAATGAAAAAGGGCGATATTCAACTGCTTGGAACAGCGGCATATGCCGCGCCACTTTTGTCAACAGGGGCTCTGATCCTTGGAGGGGTGACTGAGCCGCGTTTGATGCTTTTGCTCTCGGCGGGATTGATTACTGCTGGTGCCGGTCTGGCCGCTTTTACAAACCGCCAGACCGGATGATGATCTGTACTTAAAGCGTTCCGCCATAAACCTGTTTCACGGGTTTATGGCGGAACGCCCACAACATTAATATGTCTGACAGCGTCACACTTTTTCCCTGTCTCAGGTGAAAGGTGTGACGCTTTAATAACGTTTTAGGTCGTGCTCAAACGCGCGATCTCTTCCTTGATCCGGAGTTTTTGCTTTTTCAGGTCTGCGATCCGAAGGTCGTCTGCGCTTGGGGAGCGTTGCGCGATTTCGACGGCTTCGGAGAGGGATTTGTGCTTTTTCTTCAATTCCTCAATATGGGAAACCAAGCTCATGTCTTCTCCTCTCTGTTTGATTTAGCTTCAATGTAAAAGCTATGTAACAAGTGCACCATAGATTTTGAGTCGTGTCACGGGTTTGTTTTGGAACAAAATGACGCGCTCAGGGTTGCGCGCGAAATATTGCCAAAGGATTAATGCCCCCAGGGCAAATCCCCGCCTTCGCGCAAAATGGTTAACACCTGAGCCGTGTAGCTTTCACCATCGCGCAGATGTCGCTCGCCCTCATGCATGATCAGCGGCGGCTCCATCACAAACGCCGCCCGCCCGCCCTTGCGCGCCTGAACAATCACCAACTCGGCCACACGCCCCACACGCGGCTGAATGGCACGCACCCGTACAGAGCCAAGCCGTGCCATCAGCGGTGTCAAGATGTCCGGGAGGCGATCCGCCTTTTGGATCATCGTCAGATAGCCTTTGGGCGCAAGCCGTTTCGCGGCCACGTCAATCCAATCGCTCAGCGGCGTGTCACCTGCAAGGGCCATATCCCGCCCGGCATTGAGAGAAGACGTCGAACGGGCGCGATCATAATAAGGCGGATTGGCCATCACATGATCAAATCCGCGCGTCTTTATATCCGGCGGCAGATGCCGCAAATCGGCCTCCACAACCCTCATATCGGCACCGTTCAGAGCCGCATTGCGTCGGGCCAGATCGGCATACATCGGCTGCATCTCAACCCCGGTCAGCGACAGCCCCGCAACGCGCGCATGCAAGCACAGCAACGCGGCCCCTGCCCCACAGCCCAATTCCAACACATGCTGTCCGGGCTGCGCAGGCGTCGCCGCCGCCAACATAACCGGATCGACACCGGCGCGATAGCCGTCTGCCGGTTGGTAAAGCTGCACCCGCCCGCCCAAAAACGCGTCACAGGTCTCCGTCGTCTCCGAACTCACAGATCTTCCAACTCAAAATCATGATCGCGCAAAATCCGCCGCGCCTGATTGAGATCCTCGTCTAAGACCATCAATCGACGCGGCAATATGCCAAGACTGCCCTCAAGGACGCTCATATGGACGTCCATTTCAAAGCAGTCTATATCCTCCCCGGACAAGATGGCTTTGGCATAGATGATCTGGGTCAGGTCGGTTGTGCGCAGGAGCTGTTTCATCACTTGATTTAAAGACAGACCGAGGGGTTTGTCGAGACAAGGAGTGTCCCATGAGTTTGGGTGAGGCGACAAAACGAGCGGCGATCAAACCGCATGAGCAATTGGCCGCATATCTTGCGCCCGAGCTTGAGGCCGTCAACGCCCTGATCCGTGAACGCATGTCCTCGGAGCACGCGCCGCGCATTCCCGAAGTCACCGCGCATTTGATCGAGGCGGGCGGCAAACGGTTGCGTCCAATGTTGACCTTGGCGGCGGCCAAGGCCTGTGGCTACATGGGCCCCTATCACATTCACCTCGCCGCCACGGTCGAATTCATCCACACCGCCACGCTGTTGCATGACGATGTGGTCGATGAAAGCGCGCAGCGGCGCGGGCGTCCCACGGCGAACCTGTTGTGGGACAACAAATCTTCGGTGCTGGTGGGGGATTATCTTTTTGCCCGCGCATTTCAGTTGATGACAGATGCCGACAACATGCGCGTGTTGCAAATCCTCTCCAACGCCTCCGCGACCATCGCCGAGGGCGAAGTGTTGCAACTGACCGCCGCGCAGGATTTGAAAACCGACGAGAGCGTGTACCTGCAAGTCGTACGCGGCAAAACTGCAGCGCTGTTTTCGGCGGCAACCGAAGTCGGCGGCGTTTTGGCCGAGGCGGATGACACGGTGGTCAAGGCGCTGTTTGACTATGGCGATGCGCTTGGGATTTCATTTCAGATCGTCGATGATCTTTTGGATTATTGGGGCTCGGCGCAGACCGGGAAAAACATCGGTGACGATTTCCGCGAACGCAAACTGACCCTGCCGGTGATCAAAGCGATTGCCAAAGCGGACGAGACAGAGCGCGCCTTTTGGGTCAAGACCATCGAGAAAGGCAAACAGGACGAGGGCGATCTGGACCATGCCATCGCACTGTTGAACCGCCACAATGCGCTCGAAGAGACCCGAGAGGTGGCGCTGGACTGGGCGGAAAAAGCCAAGGCGGCGCTGTCTGTGCTGCCTGCGGGTGAGGTTGTTCACATGCTGTCGGACATCGCGGATTATGTCGTGGCTCGGCTGCGCTAATTTAATATGTGGCTCGGCTGCGCCAAACGATAGCGCGCCTTAGCCCGGCAGCGTGCTGGCCGATTTGACCCACCACCACGGATTGCTTGCGGCCATTTGCGCCGCCGCTGCATCCGCAGACAAACGATCCTCGAAAAGACCAAAACAGGTCGCACCGGACCCCGACATCCGCACCATTTGTACTTTTGGGGCCAGCACCAAAGCCGCCAAAGCCGCTGCAATCTCGGGCACAAGTTTCACTGCAGGTCGTTCAAGATCGTTGCGCTGAGTGCTCAACCAATCGACAAAAGCCAAGGTGTCCGGCCAACGCGGCAACTTATCGGGCATCGGCATATTGTCTTTGCGCTCAAGGCGGGCGAACACCTCCGGCGTCGACACTTCGATCCGAGGGTTGACCAACACCAGATGCAGCGCGGGCATGACGACGGGGGTCAGCCCCTCGCCGATCCCCGACATCCGCACCGGTTTCGAGCGCAAACAAACGGGGACATCCGCGCCCAGCGACAGCGCCTGATCGGCGGTCACCGGCTGAGTTCCCAAACGGGCCGCCGCGCGTAATGTCGCCGCCGCATCCGCCGATCCGCCCCCAATGCCGGAGGCCGGCGGCAAATGTTTATCAAGCGTCAGGGCCATCGGCCGCCCGGCCAAAGCCGCCGCTTTCAACACAAGGTTGGTGCCATCGGCAGGCACACCCTCGGCAAAGGGACCCGTCACCGTCAGGGACGATTGCACGGCAGGTGCGGCGATGATCTGATCGCCGAGATCGACGAAGGCCACAAGGCTGTCCAACAGGTGATAGCCATCCGACCGTTGCCCGGTGACATGTAGGGCAAGGTTGATCTTGGCCGGAGCAAAAATCTTTGTGATCATATGGGGTTAGCCATCATCCAAGGGGCGCGTGGGCGCGAGCCCCTCCTCACCCAACACCCGGTCCAGCCCCACCTCCAATTTGCGGCGAATACGCTTGGCCTCATCCTCCTCGGGATCAAAGGACAGGGCGCGTTCCCATTGAAACCGTGCTTCGCGTTCGCGCCCCACCGCCCAATAGACGTCCCCCAAGTGATCGTTCACCACCGCATCGACCGGCATCAATGCGGCGGCGCGTTCCATTGGATCGACGGCTTCATCATAGCGACCCAAAAGGTACAGCCCCCACGCCAGACTGTCGGTGATATAGCCATCATTCGGACGCGCAGCAGAGGCCTTGCGGATCATCCCCATGGCTTCATCAAGGTTGGTTTTCATCTCAAGGAAAGAATAGCCAAGGTAATTCAGCACCTGCGGCTGATCGGGTTCCAGTGCAAGCGCCTGACGCAGATCGGCCTCGGCCTTGTCCCAAACACCTTCGCGCTCATAGGCGATGCCACGGGTGAAATAGAGCGGCCATTGTGCTCGGCTGGGCGGCCGATTGAGATCAATTGCAACGGTGTAGGCCTCGGCCGCTTCCGCATAGCGTTCATGGCGACGCAACGCATCGCCAAGCGCGATATGCCCGTCATCCAATTCAGGATGGGATTTCGTCAACTGGCGCAAAACCTCAAGCTCGGCATCGTCTTTGCCCGCCGCCCGCAGCGCTTCGGCGCGGCCAAGCGTGGCCATCGGATAGGCCGGATCATCAACACCAATGGCGTCAAAAGCGGTGGTGGCAAGATCGTAATTGTCGAGCCGCTCCAAAAGCGCAGCGCTGAACAACGCATAATTGGCCTCATCCGGGCGCAATTCCTGGGCAATGCGCGCGTACAAAAGCGTGTAGCCATCATCAAGCCCGCCATCTAGGGCGGACGCCACGGCGAAAAACACATCCGCCATACCGTCCCGCGCACTGCGCACGACTGTGAACGGCACGTTTTCGCCCGCACTCAGGGCGGCTTTGAGAGCGTCGATTTGCGCATCACTGGCCGGTCCGAAACTGTCATTGATCAGGGTAAGCGCCTCGTCATTGCGCTCCAATTGGCTAAGAATTTGGGCTTGTGCGATGACGGCAGAACGCGTAGCGGGCATGCCAACCGAAGACAGCGTTTCAAGCGCGCCTTCGTAATCCCCTACGAGGGCGAGGGCCAGGGCCTTGTTATAAGGCCCAAAAAACTCAAATCCCTGCCCCGCATCAACCGTGCCGTCAAACAGGGCCAGAGCACTGGACATATCGCCTTTGCCGACGAAAGCCCAAGCATGCACCATCCCGTCAACGACGGTAGAAATGCTTTGTCCCTCATCAAGGGCCGCAATCACACCATCATAATCCTCATCACGCGCCAGTCGCGTCAGATTGCCCATGGCGGCGATTTGATTGCCGGGTTCAAGGTCGCGCAACACGGTGGCGTAACCTTTGATCTGATCAAAGTTGCCCATGGAGATATGGCCCGAGATCACGGATTCGAGCAGGACCGGATTTTGCGGATCAGAGGCCAGCGAGCGCGTCGCATAGCCCACAAGGTCGAGAAAACTGCGATCCATTGTCGCCTGGCGCGCCGCAAGATAGGCACCCGCATCCGCCGAGACCGGAGACGGGTTGAAAAGCCCGACGCCTAAAATCAGTCCGACGGCGGTCAGGGCGGAAAGCGAAAAACCCGCGCGGTGTGTCACCAGAAATCTCCTTCGCGTTATCTGCGCAAAGCCTATCGTTCAAACCGGGCGGCTGCAACGCAAACGGGGGCCGCCTGGGCCCCCGTTCTGTCATTTGCGTCAACACGTTGGCGTGAGAGAGTCACATATTCGGATAGTTCGGGCCATCGCCACCCTGCGGCACGGTCCAGGTGATGTTTTGGCTGGCCTCTTTGATGTCACAGGTTTTGCAGTGCACGCAGTTTTGGAAGTTCACCACAAATTTCGGCCCTTCCCCTTCGGGTGTCAGATATTCATAGACCCCCGCCGGACAATAGCGGGCGGACGGGCCGCCGAATTGTTTGTAATCCACATCAATCGCCACTTGCGGATCTTTGAGTTTGAGGTGGCAGGGCTGGCTTTCTTCGTGGTTGGTCGCGGCAAATGACACATTGGTCAGCCGGTCAAACGAGATCACACCATCGGGTTTCGGATAGTCGATCGGTTTGAATTTATCGGCCTTACCGGTCGATTGCGCATCGGTTTTGCCGTGTTTTACCGTGCCAAACAGCGAGCCACCAAACAGGGTATTGGTCCACATATCCAACCCACCGAGCATCAGCGACGCCGTCAGGCCGTATTTCGACCAGAGCGGTTTGACATTGCGCACACGTTTCAGGTCCTTGCCGACAGCGCCAGTGCGCAGCTCGGTTTCATAGCCTTCCAACGTGTCGCCAGACCGGCCCTCTTTGAGAGCCGCCACAACATGCTCCGCCGCCGCTTTGCCGGACAGCATGGCGTTGTGGTTGCCTTTGATCCGCGGCACGTTGACGAGACCAACGGAACAGCCCAGCAAAGCCCCCCCCGGAAAGGCCGCTTTTGGCATCGACTGATAGCCGCCCTCGGAAATCGCGCGTGCGCCATACGCCACGCGTTTGCCGCCCTTCAAAAGCTCCGCGACGAGCGGGTGATGTTTAAAGCGTTGGAACTCCATATAGGGGAAGACATAGGGATTTTTGTAATTCAGATGGACCACAAATCCGATGAAAATCTGATTGTTTTCCGCGTGATAGATAAATCCACCGCCGCCCGCATTTGAATTCAAAGGCCAGCCCATCGAGTGCCAAACCTTGCCCTCTTTGTGCTTATCCGGGTCGATTTCCCAGATTTCCTTCATGCCGAGACCGAATTTTTGAACGTCACGGCCTTTTTGCAGGTCGTATTTGGCGATGATCTCTTTGGCAAGCGAGCCACGCACGCCTTCAGAAATCAAAACATATTTACCGTGCAACTCCATGCCCGGCTCATAGGCCTCGGTCGGTTCGCCATCCGGCCCACGACCAAACTCGCCCGCTACCACGCCTTTGACTTCGCCATTCTCGCCATAAATCAGTTCAGAACAGGCCATGCCGGGGAAAATCTCGACGCCCATTGCTTCGGCCTGCTCCGCCATCCAGCGGCAGACATTGCCCATGGAGACGATGTATTTGCCATGGTTCGACATGAACGGCGGCATCGGCGTATTTGGGATACGAATGGAACCCGCTTCCCCCAAAAGGTGGAAATGGTCTTCGGTGACCTTGGTGGAAATCGGCGCACCGCGCTCTTTCCAATCCGGCATCAGCGCGTCAAGGCCACAGGGATCGAGCACCGCACCGGACAGAATATGCGCGCCCACTTCGGAGCCTTTCTCCAACACAACAATGTTGAGGTCCTCATCCAGCTGTTTGAGGCGGATCGCAGCAGAGAGACCCGCAGGTCCGGCACCAACGATAACGACGTCATATTCCATCGCCTCACGTTCGACATTCGACATAAAGTTTCTCCCAGATCAAACAGCTTTCCGGCGCTTACCTAACCGCTAAGCCATAGCCGGGTCAATTTCAGATGGTGTTTTTCGTGGCGTCCCTTGGGCGTAAACATCGATAAAGCGCCGCAGCGCCGCATCAAAAGTGACCAAAGCCCCGCGCCACACCTCAATTATCTCATAAGGCTACATGCAGAGCACACAGTCTGCCCCAAAAGAATCGCCCCTCATCAACCAGGCCACCCCCTAAAACCACGCCATGTCAGACATCATGTCGGACGTCGCACAACTGAGCCCTTGCAATCTGCCCCTATTCCGGGTCAGTTGGGAGTATAAATTGTGATAACCAAAGCGCGCGGAGGCTCCGACCTCGCAGCGCTTTTTTCGTGCAGATGAGTGGCCTGATGGAAAAAATTCTCATGACGCGCGCGGGCAACACCGCGTTGAGCAGCGAGCTGAAAAAACTCAAGTCGGTGGAACGCCCGGCTGTCATTCAGGCGATTGCCGAAGCCCGCGAGCTTGGCGATCTGTCAGAGAATGCCGAATATCATTCTGCGCGTGAAAAACAGAGCTTTATCGAAGGCCGGATCAAGGAGCTTGAGGGCGTGTTGTCCCTGGCCGAAGTCGTTGATCCAAAAACACTTTCCGGCGCTGTGAAATTCTCCGCCACGGTGACAATCGTGGATGAAGACACCGACGAAGAGAAAACCTATCAGATCGTTGGCCAACACGAGGCCGATATCGAAAACGGGCTGTTGAACATCGCCTCCCCCTTGGCGCGCGCCTTGATCAACAAAGAAGAGGGCGACAGCGTCGAAGTGCGCACGCCCGGCGGTGAAAAGAGCTACGAAATCCTCAAGATCGCGTATATTTAACCTTATAGACGCGGTCGTGGAGGCCCCTTTGGCAGACGAAGGTCCCAAAAAAATTGAACTTGGCGTGTATCAACGCCCGGATGACGCCCCTCGGATCACCGCGACAGAAATGATCGCGGCAGTCCTGTCGTTGTTCTGGCTGGCGCTGACCATTGGCTATTTTCTGATCGTCGGCAAAGGCACGGACGATTTTGACAGCATCCGCTTTGTCATGATATTGATCGCGATTTTCATGCCCGTGGCGATGATTTGGGTCGGGGCCTTGGCGGTGCGGGCGTCGGTCACGATGCGAGAGGAGAGCCGCCGCCTTCAGGCGGCGATCTCTGCCATGCGTCAATCCTACCTGGCGCAACAACACGGCGGCACGGCATCCAGCAGCGTTGAAAAAAAGCTCGAAGAGATTGTCGCGGCTCAGCGAAAAACCGAATCCACCCTTGCGATGTTCACCTCGATCCGCCCCGGTACCACGCCGCCGGAGGACAAATTGGCGATCCCCTCGCCTGCGCTGATCGAAGAACAGGCCTCGCTGGCGCTTGGCACCCCCTCCGAATCCCTCGCACCGCCCCTTTCGGTCGCGGATTTTATCAAGGCTTTGAATTTCCCCGAAACCGCCGAGGACAAAGAGGGTTTTCGCGCCCTGCGCCGCGCCTTGTCTGACCGTAAGGTCAGCCAATTGGTTCACGCCGCACAGGACGTCTTGACCCTGCTGTCACAAGACGGGATTTACATGGACGACCTGCGTCCTGACCGTGCCAAGCCCGAGGTGTGGCGACGCTTCGCCACCGGAGAGCGTGGCCATTCGGTCGCGCCATTGGGCGGCGTTCGGGATCGGTCGTCTTTGGCTTTGGCTTCGGGGCGGATGAAACAGGATGCGGTGTTTCGCGATGCGGTGCACCATTTCCTGCGCAAATTCGACAAAACATTTGCCGAGTTTGAACAGACCGCAACGGACGAAGAAATTTCCGCCCTCTCCGACACCCGTACCGCGCGTGCCTTTATGCTTTTGGGGCGGGTCACCGGGACGTTTGATTGATCGACCCCGCCTGTTGATCGACCCCGTCTGATCACCATTTGCAAAACCCATATTCACAAATCGACATTGGTCATGCGCGAACACATGCCTTAGGTTGGCATGACCCCAAAAGTGACAGATCCATGTTTAAATCTCCCGCCTCGCGACAGTTCCTTATAGGCATCAAAGACGGTTTGCCGTTTCACATCGTGCTCTGGCCCTTTGCCGCAATTTTTGGCGCAATTGCCACGCAAGCCGGGCTGAACATCGTGGAAGTCATGGGGTTTTCCGTGCTTGTCATCGCCGGATCGGCGCAATTGGCCGCTTTGCAATTGATGACGGAAAACGCCCCCACGGTGATCGTCATCGCCACCGCTTTGGCCGTCAATCTGCGCATGGGGATGTATTCCGCTTCGATCACCCCGCATATTGGCAAATCCTCGCTGCTGACCCGCGCCTTTGCCGCCTATATGCTCTATGATCAACCCTATGCGCTCTCGACGATCAAATTCGAAAAAGAACCCGACCTGAGCGTCTCTGAAAAGCTCGGCTATTTCTTTGGCGTCGCCATCCCGCTCGGCATTGGATGGTATGCGCTGACCTTTACCGGCGCGGTTTTGGGTGAGAAAATCCCCACCGATCTCGGCGTCGATTTCGCCGTGCCAATCACCTTTTTGGCCGTGGTCTCACCGATGTTGAAAACACTGGCGCATTTGGCGGCGGCGCTTACCTCTGTCGTGTTGGTGCTGGCCCTGAGCTTTATGCCCTTTGGCTCCGGGCTTTTGGTCGCTGCGGCGGTTGCTTTGGTCGTTGGCGCACAGGTTGAGATTTGGATGGAACACCGAAAGGCCGCATCATGATCGAAGCCACGACAGGTCAAATCTGGACCATCATCCTGTCTATGGCGGCGGGTACGTTTTTGATCCGCTTTGCATTTTTGGGCTTTGTCGGTGACCGTCCTTTGCCCAATTGGCTCTTGCGCCTGCTGCGCTATACGCCCGTGGCGGTACTGCCCGCAGTGGTTGCACCGATGCTACTGGGGCAGGGTGAAAACGCCTTTGACCCACTGCGATTGGGCTGTGCAGCGGCCACCATTGCCGTGGGGATTTTAACCCGCAATGTGCTTTGGGCGATTTTGATCGGGCTTGGGCTGTTTTTCGGCTTCGGCGCGTTGATAGGGTGACTCAGGCACCCTGCCTGTGACGTAGCAACAGCGGCGGGGCTTCAATGAGGCGCCCGTTCTCATCCGGGCTGTCGTCATAATGCTTTTTCTCGCTGACGCCCTCAAACGTGCCGAACCACGTCATCAGTTTTTTGGGGAACATCGTGTTTGGTGCACCGGCAAACCCCGGCAGATCAGACAAAATACCCGAAATGCTATCGGTACAATGCGCCTTCGCCACCGCGCCATGGGCCTGAATTTTTGACAACGCGAGCTGCGCGACTTCAGGGCTGACCACGATGGTCTGTTCAACCACATGGTACGTCACGCGCGCATGGTAATCTATGTAAAAGGCCACGGCGGCGTCACTCATGCCATAGTGCACATCGTTACGCTCGGGCAAATGCGGGTGGTAAAACGTGCCTGCAGGGTCAAAAATCGCACGCTCGGACGGCGCATTGACCAACAAGGATGAATGTGCCCCGCCGCCGCTGCGATTGCCGATCACCGTGAACAGGGTCAACGTGTAGGGCGCGCCATGCACATAATGCGCGCGCGCGACCTCATCGTCAGGGGCCCATTTGGGCTCGGCGGCTCCACAGGCCGTCAGGACCAAAAGGCTCAGGAGCCAGAAAACGCGAGAGAACATCCGAACTGTCCGACTCCTAAACGAGGCTTAGCTGTTGAAAACAGCCATAAAAATCAAAGCGAAAATCGCAGCGCCTGCCACCCAGGTGGACCATTTGATAAAGCCTGCAAAGGTCTTTTCCTGAACCGAAGTATCCATTTCGCCGTGTTTATACTCAGCCATTGTGCGTGTCCTTTTATCTTCTTTGGCATTGAATTAGACGATTCAGATCGGCCTGTCACCCGTTGCTTGCATCCAGAGGGTGCGATCAGGGGGTAATCTGTTTCAGATCAGCCACAAGTCGCTTTGCTTGAGCCATCCAGGGCCTATACCTGCGTCACTTGCCACAGGATCGCCCCATCCTCGCGGACGTGCCCGGTGGCCAACCCTTGTGCTTCAAGATGGCGGCAATGGGCCATGGCTTCGACCATCGCAAGGCCGTATTCGCCCTCCTTGATCTTGCGACGAAACAGCACATCGAAACAATCGCAGGCAGTATGTGGCTCTTTTAGGGTCTCAATCAGGCGGGCGAGCGCATGGTGGTGATTGTCAAGCAATTGCCGCAACCGCGCAGGCAGACCCGTGTAGGGCAATTTATGCCCAGTCATCACAAGATGGCTGTCTTGCGCATGGGGCACGAAGCCCTCACAAGAGGTGATCCATTCCCCTACCGGATCGGCCAAAGGTTCAGTCGCAGAGGCTCCGAGGTTGGGAGAGATCGCGCCCAAAAGCTGATCCCCGCCAATCACCAAATCCGCATCCCGGCTCCAAAATGTCGCGTGTTCCGGCGCATGGCCATTGCCACAGCGCACGTCCCACATGCGACCACCGATCTCAATCTCATCGCCCTCGCGCAGGCGGGTATACCCAAGCGGGATTGGCGTCACCGCATCGGCGGTGTTGAACGGGCGTTCGGTGAGACGTTTGTCATAGACCTCGGACGCCATGCCGCAGGAGCGCCAAAAGGCACACATTTCAGGGGTTGGAGCCTCTTGCACATCAAGCTGCAGCATCCGCGCCATCAGATAGGCGGTGCGGGTGGTGGTTAGGCCCGCGCCATGTTCGGACACAAACCAGCCCGCAAGACCGATGTGATCAAGATGATGATGGGTGGCAATGACGCGGTGGATCGGCTTGCCGCCCAAAACCCCGTCGATCAACCGCTGCCACAGCCGCCGCGTTTTGGCGGTATCGACGCCGGTGTCCACTACGGTCCAGCCATCGGCCTCCTCGAAGAGGTAGCAATTCACATGCGCCAAAGGGATCGGCAAAGGCATCCGGGTCCAAAGCACACCTTGCGCAATCTCAACGACCTCGCCCATTTCGGGCGGATCAAACGGCGTGCGGATGGGAGCAGTCATCAGGCGGTCAGATCCTCAGAACTCAAAGCATAGACATCCGCCGCGCCAAGGCGCGCCTGCGCCAAAAGAGCGGTGTGTTCGGGCAATAGACGTTTAATATAGAAGGCCGCAAGCCGTGAATGCTTGCCCTCACCGCCCTCGGCAATCGCCGCTTTGAGGTGATAATGCCCGCCCAGCACCCGTGCAAAGGCCCGCAAAAACGGCACAGCGCCGGCAAAACGGTCATTCATCGGCAACGCCAACATGGTCTCAACCCCTTCGCGCAGGGTCTCCGCCGCATTCCACACCGCAATCGCGCGACGCGGCAACACCGCCCGCGCCTCTTCGGCAAAGGCTTCGATCTCGTCCAAAATGGCAAAGGCCGCATCGCCGCCATCCATCAATTTACGCCCCACAAGGTCCATCGCCTGAATGCCGTTCGTGCCTTCATAGATCGAGGTAATGCGGGCATCACGGGCATATTGCGCCGCACCGGTTTCTTCGATGTAGCCCATGCCGCCATGGACCTGAACGCCGGTTTGGGCGACCTCATGACCAATGTCGGTGGAAAATGCCTTGGTGATCGGGATCAAAAACGCCCCGCGCGCCTGTTGGTCCGGCTCCGTACGCCCAAGATCAAGCGCCACACCACAGGCCAACGAAAGACACCGCGCCACAAAGGTCTCAGCCCGCATCGTCGCCACCATCCGACGCACATCGGCATGATCCAGAATGCTGCCGTCCTCCCGACCAATCGGAGATGCGCCTTGCACCCGATCTTCGGCATAGGCCAGCGCCTTTTGCGTTGCGGCCTCGGCGATACCAACCCCCTGAACCCCCACGCCCAAGCGGGCGTTGTTCATCATGGTGAACATGCATTTCATGCCTTCGTGCTCGCGCCCGACAAGCCAGCCCTTGGCCCCTTCATAGGCCATCACACAGGTGGGAGACCCGTGAATGCCGAGCTTATGCTCAAGGCTCACGACCTTGAGGCTATTGGCCTCTCCCAACGAGCCATCCGCATTCGGGATGATCTTTGGCACCATGAACAGCGAAATGCCCTTGGTCCCTTCGACCCCATCCGGCAAACGCGCCAAGACAAGGTGACAGACGTTTTCGGAAAAATCATTGTCGCCCCAAGTGATAAAAATCTTCTGCCCGGTGATGGCGTAAGACCCGTCGTCATTGCGCGTCGCCTTGGTCCGCAGCGCGCCCACGTCAGAGCCCGCCCCGGATTCGGTGAGGTTCATCGTGCCGCACCATTCGCCCGAAATCAGCTTCGGCAGGTAAAGCGCTTTGATCTCGTCGCTGGCGTGATGCTCCAAGGCCTCGATTTGCCCCTGTGTCATCAGCGGATAAAGCGACAAAGACAGGCAAGCGCCCGACATCATTTCATTCACGGCCGTCGCCACCGTAAGCGGAAGACCCATCCCGCCATTTTCCGGGTCCGCCAACATGCCGATCCACCCGCCTTCGGCCACTTGCGTCAAGGCATCGCCAAACCCCGGAGAGGTTTTAACCACGCCATCCACCAAAGTGGCGGGCGTCACATCCCCGCCCCGATCCAGCGGTGCGATCACATCGCTGGTGAGATTGGCCGCCTCATTCAGAATGGCCTGAACCGTGTCGGCATCAATCTCGGCAAAGGTGTCCGTTTCCAGAACAGTCGCAAAATCAACGATGTGATCAAAGATAAACTGATACTCAGAAACCGGGGCGCGATAGGTCATGTGGGTCTCCTTCTGCTCGCAAAACATCGACATGTTGCAGCAGATTTTTGTCAAGCCTGGGTCGGGACACCCCGACGATTGACGAGAAGCGTAACGAAGCGGGTGCGGGCACCCAACCCAAACGCTGCGTCACGCGCGGCCCGCATTTGAAGACAAAACCGCCGGGCTCACGCCAAGTGACTTCAGCGCCGCCTGCCATTTGGCCCAATCCGGCGTCGAAAACACAATCTCCGGGTTCGCATCACAGGCCAGCCAGCCGTTTTTGACAATCTCCTCCTCCAACTGGCCCGGCCCCCAACCCGCATATCCCAGACACAGCAAGCGCTCATCCGGCCCGGCACCGCGCGCCATATCGCGCAAAATCTCGCGTGAGGCCGTCATGGAAAACTGTTCTCCCACATGCATCGAGGCATGATCGGCGGCATAATCCGTACTGTGCAACACAAAGCCACGGCCCAGTTCAACCGGGCCACCAAAATAGACCGGGATCGGTTGCATCTCAGGTGTGGCACGAATGTCGAGTTGCTCAAACACATCGGAGACGGCGATCTCGGTTGAGGTTTTGTTGATAATCAACCCCATCGCGCCGTCAGACGAATGAGCACAAAGAAACACCACGGCATTTTCAAAGCGCGGATCGCCGATTCCCGGCATCGCGATCAAAAGCTTTCCAGTCAACTCTGAGGTCTCTATGGGAGCGGGGTGTACCATACCCCCACCTCACCTGAAGCCAGCCCTGAACGCAAGTGGGCGCGAGGCATTCCTCGCCAAAATCGCGGTTGCGCCGCAACACAAAGCCGCGCGAGCGGCGCTGTCTCTCAAATGTGAGTTTGTGTGACCGCATCCCGTGTCTATATGGGTGCCATGACACACCCGATCTCAAACACATTCGTCGCCGCCTGTTTTGGTTTGGCCAGTCTTGGTTTTGCCAGTCTTGGATTTGCACCTGCTGCCTTGGCCGAAAGCCCGGCAGATATGGCGCGGATCGAGGTTCTGCCCGGATGGCAGATGGACAATGGCCATCAGATGGCCGCCATTCGCATCACATTGGCCCCCGGCTGGCACACCTATTGGCGCGCGCCCGGCGAGGCGGGCATTCCGCCACAGTTTGATTGGAGCGGGTCTGAAAATGTCTCTGCCGTCACCGTGCACTGGCCGGTGCCCGAACTCTTTTCCCAGAATGGCATGTGGTATCTGGGCTATGAGCGCGAGGTGGTTTTGCCGATCGAGATCACGCCAAACGCGGCGGGAGACATTGCTCTGGATGGGGTGATGGACCTTGGCGTGTGCAACGATATTTGTATGCCCTTACAGGCCGCAATCGGCGCAACATTCGCGCAAAATGCCCGGACAGGTTCTATTGCGGACAGCGGCCAGATCCGCAAAGCACTGACCGATCAACCGCAAAAGATCACGGGCGCGCGCTGTAGCGCGACCCCCCTGTCCGACGGGATGCGCCTGACCGCAACGCTCAATGTACCGCATTTGGGTCCGCGCGAAGTGGCGATTGTTGAACACCCGGACCGCTATATGTGGGTGTCGGAGGCGATGGTCACCCGCACCGGTAGTTCGGTTTCGGTGCAAAGCGATCTGGTCCCATCTGACGCGCAACCGTTTATGGTGGATCGCTCGGCCTTGACCATCACCGTCATCGGCGGCGGGCAGGCCTATGAGGCACAGGGCTGTACCGGCGGATCATAAGCAATCAGCTCGCTTTGTGCCGACGCGCCATCCGCCCTGCGATACCGACATACAACAGCGCAAAGCTCACACATAATCCGCCAAGGAACAGCGCCAAAGCCGCGCCAATCCCGCCACCGCCCAAGAGCGGTGACAGCGCACCAAAGACCATCACTTGCCCCAGCGTCAGCGCGAACCACAAAGCCGCGAAAGCCCCCGCAGCCAAGATCGCAGAGCCCACAAGCCCGGCCCGGCGCGGATGGCGCACAGCGCGGCGCAGGGCCGCCATCTGACGCGCCACATCCAGTTGCATCGCAAGAATCGCAGGCACCAGCATCAACACAACCACCATGCCAAACCCAAGCCCATAGGACAGGGTGACCACCGTCGGTTTGAGAAACTGCGCATCGGCGGAGCGTTCGTACAAGAGCGGCGCAAGACCCAAAACCGTGGTCAGCGTCGTCAACATCACGGGGCGCAAACGGTCGGTTGCGGCATCAATGATCGCCGGAAACAGCCCGCGTTCTTTGGCATATTCATCCACGGTCGAGACCAAAACAATCGAATCGTTGATGATGATCCCGGTCATGCCGATCAGGCCGACAACGGAGAACATCGACAGGGGAATGCCCCAAATCGCATGGCCATGAATGGCACCGATGAGGCCAAAGGGAATAACCGACATGACCACAACAGGCCGCGTCCAGCTTGAGAAAATCCACGCCAGCGTCAGGTAAATCCCGATCAACACGCCGCCCAGACCCAACATCGCATCGGAGAGGAATTGGTTCTCTTGCTCTGAGAGGCCAGAGACCCGATGGGTGATGCCGAATTCTTCGTCCAAGGCGGGCAAGATCTCGTCTGTGATCGCTGCTTGGATGTCTGAAGCGCGGGCCGGGTTGTCTTCGCTCAAATCACCTGAGACCGAGACAAGGCGCAGACCGTTTTCGCGTTGTACCGTGGAAAACCCGGTCTGGCGCGTCACCGAGACGATATCAGACAGCGGCACATAAACGCCCGAACTGGCGCGCATTTGGGTACGGTCCATGAAATCGGCGGTCAGTTCGCCTTCGGGCAATTCGACCCGCACCGTCGCGGTGCGCACGCCTTCGGGATAGGTCGCGGCCTCGATCCCGCCCAAGCGATGGGTCAAGGTCGTGCCCAATGTGTCGATGGAAAACCCGAGCGCCTCGCCCTGTGGCGTCAACTCCAAGATCAACTCTTCTTTGTCATAGGCGAGGCTGTCTTCCAACGCCGAAACTTCCGGGAACTGTGCCAGCCGGGTTTTGAGCGCCTCTGCCGCCGCCTTGAGTGTCGCCGACTCCGCACCATAAAGATCGACATCAATCGCATCACCGCCGGGGCCAAAATGGCCACGCCGAAACGACACGGTTTCCGCCAAAGGATGGTTCACCACCTCGGCTTGCAGGTCCTCAACAAAGGCATAAGACGAATAGGGCCGCAGGTCCGCGTCGATCAATTCGATCGACAATCCGCCAAGTTGGTAGTCCTCTTTGGTGTCCGTCCCAGACAGGCCCCGCCCGGCATTCGACCCGATTTGCGCCACGGCATAGGCGACGGGATTGGTGCCATATTGCTCTTCATAGCGCCTGCCTACGGCCTCGGTGGCGCGTTGTAATTCGCGCATCATGGCAAATGTGTCAGCGCGCTCCGCCGCTGGCACCATGGCGAAATTGCCAGAGATCAACGGCTGTTCCGGCGAATTGAAAAACCGCCATTGCACCTGTCCGGTGATCACCAAAGACACCTGCATCGCCAGCAAAAGCACGATCCCGGCGAGCAACGGATAGCGCAGTTTGACCGACCAGCCGACCAAGGGTCGGAACAGGCGTTCGCGAAAGACATGAAACCCCTTGTCGACCTGACGTGAGGGCCAGTCATACCAATGCGACTTTGCGGTGGAGGCGATGGAATGGCTGAGGTGATTGGGCAGAATGATGAAACATTCCAAAAGCGAGGCCATCAAAACCACTATCACCGTAAAGGGAATATCAGAGATCATATCGCCAAAGCGACCCGAAATCACCGTCAGGCCAAAAAAGGCGATCACCGTGGTGATGGTTGAGGAAAACACTGGCGCGAACATCCGCCGCGCGGCATTTTCCGCCGCCTCAACCGGCCCTTCTTTCAACCGTCTGACGCGAAAATCCGCATGTTCACCAACGACAATCGCATCATCGACAACGATACCCAAGGTGATGATCAGCGCAAACAGCGAGATCATGTTGAGCGTCAGCCCGGCCAAATACATCATCGCAATCGCTGACAACATCGCAACTGGAATGCCCGCTGCCACCCAGATTGCCGTGCGCGCGTTCAAGAACAGGAACAACAAGATCACGACAAGCCCAAGCCCCATCGCGCCATTGGACAGCAACAGATCGAGCCTTGCCTGGATCGCCTCGGCGCGGGTCCGAAACAGATCGAGTGTCACCCCGTCGGGCAGGGTCAGTCCCATCTCGGCGCTGACCTCTTCGACGATCCGCTGAATCTCAATCGAATCCCCTTGATCCGAGCGCGCGACTTGCACCGAGACCGAGGAATTGTCGCCAACAAAAAACGCCTCATTGCGGTCAACGCCATTGACCCGAACCGTCGCCACATCGCCGATGGTCAATTCCGACCCATCCTCATTGCGGCGCAACACGATGGCGGAAATATCCGCCGCCTCACGTTTCTCAACCCCCGCGCGCACCCGCGCACCACCAGTGCCGACATTGCCCGCCGGGCTTGTGTCGGTCTCGGCCGCAATCGCACTGGCGATCTCGGCCATGGAAATGTCGTGCTGGATGAGATTGAGGGTCGGCACTTCGACAATCATTTCGGAGGCGGCGACTCCCGCAATGCTGGTTTTCGTCACACCGCGGGCAAACAGCCGCGCCACCAATTCATCGGCAAACCGCGCCAGTTGATCAAGCCCGACAGGCCCGGTGATCACCACATCGGTGACCGAATCCGTCCACCCGCCCCAACGAATGACTGGATCGTCCGCGCCCTCCGGCAAATCGGTCTCGGCATCAATCGCGGCCTTCACATCGTCGGCGGCGCGTTGCATGTCCCAGCCGGGTTCGAAATCTAGGCTGATCGACGCGCGGCCTTCGGTTGAACTCGCGCTGCTTTCAGTCACGCCTTCGACGGCCAAAAGCGTGGGTTCCAAAAGCTGGACGATGGCATTGTCGACGTCTTCCGCCCCCGCCCCTTTCCACGCAACAGAAACCCGCACCGTATCGACCACGACGTCAGGAAAATACTGCGCTCGCATCCGCGGCAGCGCGGCCAGACCCGCCACGATCAAGATCACCAAAACAAGGTTCGCGGCCGTGCCGTGACGGGTGAAATACGACAGGATGCCTTTGGCTTTGCCCAATGTGGCGTTCATATTTAGCTCCCCATCCGGTCTTCGAGGCGGGTGATCAGCTCAGTCGGCACTACATCGGCGGCCAGTTGTTCGGTGATCCGGGCACGGACGTCTTCGGGCATCCGCGTGTTGCTGGCGACAAAGGCCAAAAGTTTTTCGCGGTGTTCCGGGGTGAGTTTAACCATCGTGGCATCCTCTCCCTCTGGAGCTTGCGCGTCACCGCGTTGCGCGCCGTTGACTTTGACGCGGATGCCCGCGCCCAAAAGTGGCGAGCGCTCCAAAACGACCTGACGCCCGGTAACCCCGCGCGCATCGACGATTACATCATCACCCTGACGGCGCAAAATGGGGGCGGACACCTCTTCGAGACGGCCTTGATCCGTAACGGCAAGCACCGTGCCATTGGCCGCAACCGCACGTGCGGGGAGGAGAGCAACATCGGCCAGCTCCGGTTCTTGCACCTGAACCGTCACGAAATCGCCGGGTCGAAATCCGGGGGCACTGTCCAAACGCGCGTAAAGCATCCGCCCGGTTTGCCCTTCGGCCACAGCGGCGCTTTCGCGCGTCACCGTGCCCATGGCGACCAGATCAAGCCCCGACACATCGAGCGTCGCAGTCACGGCCATATCGGGCAGCGCGCCGCGGTCTTGCACAAGGCGGGCATATTGCTCGGTGGAGATGCGAAATGCGACTTCGAGCGCGTCTGGCGCGATCAGCGTGGCGAATTGCTCATTGCTGCTCAACAACGTGCCCAAGGCGCCGGAGACGTCGCTCAAAACCCCGTCAAACGCGGCGATGACTGTGGTGTCATCCAAACGGCGGCGGGTTTCGTCCAGATCAATTTGGGCACGCAGAACGGCGGTGTGCGCCCGGTCCACGCTGGCCTCGGCATCGGCCAAAGATTGACGTTTGGACAAAACCGACTGACCCGCAGAGGCATGGGCCAAAGCCGCATCTTCGACGCCGCTCGGGCTACCAACTCCACGATCCAAAAGATTCTTTTGTCGTTCAAGCGCGGCCAATCGCAAATCCCGCTGCGCCTCGGCGGCGGCCAAATCATCCACCGCCAAAAGCTGCGACCGCTCGGCCTCGCGCAGGCCCGCTTCGGCCTCGACAAGATCGGCTTCGGCCACACGCACCGCGGCCTCGGCATCCGCCGGATCAATCCGCAAGATCACATCACCTGCCTTGACCGCACCGCCCTCTTGAAACCCATCGGCCAAGGCGACAATCCGCCCTGACACTGGCGCACGCAACTCCAGGGTTTGCCGTGCCGCAATTTGACCATAGCTGACCAAGACCGGCGTGACCGTGGTTGGCACCACCTCCATCACATTAACCGAAAACTGCCGCTCGCGCGCCTGTGGCGGCACGCTTTCCGCCGCGAGACGCGCCTGAAAGGCCGCATAAAACCGATAGCCCGCGCCCGCCAGCAAGGCGAGCGTCAGAGAGACAAGGAAAAGACCGATCAAAGAGCGGCGGAAAAAGCGCATTCCGTAAAACCTTTGGTTCATGCCCCCGAGAGGCGGATTTTGAATAGAGTTAGGGCTTGGCCCGGCACAGTCCACGACAGAGTATCATACGCACAAACGATAAAAACCCGTCGCGCTCAGTGCTCACGTTTCCGTCAGGGGTCACTTACGGCGCAGGTGCTCGTCCAAACGCGGCAGGATTTGCACGAAATTGCAGGGCTTGTGGCGATAATCGAGCTGCCATTTCAGGATCTCGTTCCACGCGTCTTTACAGGCCCCTGTCGAACCCGGCAGCGCAAACAAATAGGTGCCGCCCGCAACCCCGCCCGTGGCGCGCGATTGCACGGCGGAGGTGCCGATTTTTTGCATCGACACGATGGTAAAGACTGTCCCGAAGGCGTCGATTTCCTTTTCATAGACATCGCGATGGGCCTCAACCGTGACGTCACGCCCGGTCAGCCCCGTTCCGCCGGTCGAAATCACCACATCGACCTCGGGACTGTCGATCCAGGCCTGAAGCTGATCGCGGATCAAAGGTCGATCATCGGTGACAATTTGGCGGTCCGCCAAAATATGCCCGGCCTCGGTGATCATCTCCACCAAAGCGGCACCGGACCGATCCTCCTCAATCCCGCGCGTGTCTGAGACGGTCAAAACCGCGATGCGAATGGGGATAAAGTCAAGGCTGTCGTCAATACGGCTCATGCGCGGCGCTCCATGGTGAAATCTAACGGGTAAAATCGAGACCCAGTTTAAAGGCGAGACCGCCAAAGATACTGGCAGAGACATAGCGTAACACACGCTCCATCACGCGGCTCCGTGCCAAAACGCCGCCCAGCCCGACCGCGAACCAGCCGACAACGCCATTGATCACAAAGCCCCCGAGGCCAATCACAGCGCCAAAAATGAGGAATTGACCCAATACGGACCCGCGTGCGGGATCGACGAATTGAGGAACAAAGGCGAGAATAAACAGGATGACCTTGGGGTTCGAAACATTGACGATCATCCCGTCACGAAAGGCACGCGCACGGCTTTTGAGAGTGATGTTGGAGCGCATCGCAGGCAGCGGGGTCAGCACCGTTTTGAGCGCAAGCCAGAGCAGATATGCGACCCCAATCCAGCGGATGACCCCAAAAATCGCCGGGTTCGCCGCAACCAGCGCGCCAAGGCCAAGACCCGCCAAGGTCACATGGATCATGCCACCGGCAGAAATCCCGGCACTGGCGGCCACGGCCGCGCGCCGGTCGCCACGCAGGCCTTGGGCGAGACAAAACATCATATCCGCGCCGGGGGTCAGATTGAGCGCCAAAGCCGCAGGCACAAACGCCGCGAGTGTCAGCAGATCGACAATCATGTGAGGGTCCGGAGCCGCGCTTGGATGTCCAAAAGATCGGCCCACGCCTCGCGCTTGGCCACGGGGGTGCGTAGCAAATAGGCCGGGTGGGTCATTGGCATGGCGGGTTTGCCCAAAACGGTCTGCCAAGTGCCGCGCAGCCGGGTGATCCCGGCGCGACCCAACAGAGCTGTGCAGGCCCAATTGCCCATCAGCACGATCACATCCGGATCGGCCAATTCGATATGGCGGATTAAAAACGGTTTCAGCATGGCGATTTCCGCAGGCGTCGGATCGCGGTTTTCCGGCGGGCGCCACGGGATCGGATTGGTGATATAGAGCGCATGTTCGCTGTCAGGTGAGGTTCGGTCCAGGCCGATGGCGGCAAACATTTTGTCCAAAAGCTGACCCGAACGACCAACAAAGGGTTTGCCCTGTTGATCCTCTTCGCGTCCCGGCGCCTCGCCGATGATCATCACCCGCGCCTTGGGAGTGCCGTCAGAAAACACCAAATTGCGCGCGCCGCGTTTGAGATCGCACAGATCAAAACTGGCCATTGCGTCGCGCAGTGCCTCCAATGAAGTGGCAGATTTGGCCAGCGCCATCGCCGCCTCAACCGGATCAACCTCCTTGGCCGCCGCCACAACGGGCGGGGCGGGGCGGCGAGCCGCAGCGGGCGCGTCAGGCGCAGGTGTGGGCGCAGCGGCTGCGACCTCATAGCGATTGACAGGTGTCTCCGCGATCGCCTCGGTTGCGCCGAGTTCGATCTGCCACTCCAAAAGAGCATGTGCTTGCCAATAGTCGATCTGAGTCTCCATTCGCCCACGCTACAATGCGCGAACGCCAAGGTAAATCGGTGACAGGGCCACAGCAGCCATTGCCCGCCCGCGCCCCCTTTTCTATAAGCACTGCAAAGGCACGATCGTTTGAGAGAGGGCATCATGGCATTCCGGCAAAAACACCTTTTGGGGATCGAGCCGCTTCATCCCGAAGAGATCAAAACCGTTCTCGATGTGGCGGATCGCTATGTCGATCTGAACCGTCAGGCCAATAAGCACTCCGACGCGCTCAAAGGCCTCACCCAGATCAACATGTTTTTTGAAAATTCGACCCGCACGCAGGCCTCGTTTGAATTGGCGGGCAAGCGACTTGGCGCGGATGTGATGAACATGGCGATGCAGGCCAGTTCGATCAAAAAGGGTGAGACGCTGATTGATACGGCGCTGACGCTCAATGCCATGCACCCGGACCTGTTGGTGGTGCGCCACCCGCATTCTGGCGCTGTCGATCTTTTGGCGCAAAAGGTCAATTGCGCGGTTCTGAACGCCGGTGACGGGCGGCATGAGCACCCGACACAGGCGCTATTGGATGCGCTGACCATTCGCCGCGCCAAAGGCCGGTTGCACCGCCTGAACATCGCGATTTGCGGCGATATTGCCCATAGCCGCGTGGCCCGGTCTAACCTGATCCTTTTGGGTAAAATGGAAAACCGTGTGCGTTTGGTCGGCCCGCCGACCTTGGTGCCCGAACAGTTTCGCGAATTTGGCTGCGAAATTTACGACGACATGCGCGAAGGCTTGCAAGATGTCGATGTGGTGATGATGTTGCGGTTGCAAAAAGAGCGGATGGATGGCGGGTTTATCCCGTCCGAGCGCGAATATTTCTATCGCTACGGCTTGGACGCCGAAAAGCTGGCTCATGCCAAACCCGACGCGATTGTCATGCATCCCGGACCGATGAACCGCGGCGTCGAGATTGACGGCACCATTGCCGACGACATCAACCGCTCGGTGATCCAGGAACAGGTCGAAATGGGCGTCGCCGTGCGCATGGCGGCGATGGACCTTTTGGCGCAAAACCTGCGCGCCTCACGCGAAACCTCGGGCCAAGGGGTGATGGTGTGAGCGATCCCTTTGAGATCCCCGGCGGTGAAACACGGCGTGTTTGGGTCTTTGCCTTTGACGGACCGCTCGACGAACTGGATGCGCTCTCGCCCGAGGCCTTGGCGGAGGCTTTGGGGCTATGGAGCGCGCCAAAAGTTGAGGCGATGGAGCGGTTTGATCTTTCACACCTCGAAGACTACGGATTTGCGCGTTACCTCAGCGAGGCCAATGGCATGGCCGTGGGCAATGATGCGGCGATGTTGAACGCGCTCACCGGCCCGGTCTTGGTGGTGTTTTCCCAAGGCCTGGCCGAGGCCGAGCGCCGGTTTGACCCCGACGCGCCGTTCCGTCTGATCGGGCGCTATGGCTTGACCACGGATCTGACCTTGCCCGAAGACATCACATCCGAAAGCGCCCTTGGCCAATTGCCCGAAGGCAAAGCCCCCATGTCATCCGCGCGCATGTCGGGCATGGTCGCGACCGTTGTTTTGCTGTTTTTGGCGGTGTTTGTCGCCGCCTTTGTCTGGGTCGGCAGATGACGAATGGCTGGCAGGATATCCTTGCGCCGGGCGAACTTGTGCTGTGGCAGGGACAGCCGTCTGTGCCGCTCCGCCTGTCGCGGCGACAGATTCCGGTCTTTTTGTTCGGCATGATGTTCGCGGGATTTGCGGTGTTTTGGATGTCGATGGCGATGCGGGCGGGAACCATTTGGCTCTTTGGGCTGATCCATCTGTTTGCCGGGCTGGCCGTGGCGATCGGGCCAATTTTTGTCATGCCGTTTGTGGCCTCGCGCACATGGTATTCACTCACAAATCGCCGGGCGTTTTTTGCCACGCACCTGCCCTTTGTCGGACCCACCCTCAATGCGCTGGACCTGACGCCCGCGCTAGGGATCGAATTCGACGGCAAGGAGCCCGGCACATTGCGGTTTCAAGACAAAGCCACACCGCTTGTGGGCTCCCGCTTTGATGGCGCGCCCATGTTTACCAAAATTCAAAACGCCCGAAATGTGTTTGGGCTGATCCGCGACATTCAGAGAGGCAAAGCATGACGATTTTCACCAATGCGCGTCTGATCAATCCCGAAACCCTGACCGACGATCTGGGCTGGCTTCGCATGGAAGGCAATGTGATTGCCGAAACCGGCACGGGCACACCGCCACGGGGCGAAAGCATTGATTGCGGCGGCAAATGCCTTGCGCCGGGGATCGTGGACCTTGGGGTGAAAGTATCGGAACCGGGCGAGCGCCACAAAGAAAGTTTTGCCTCCGCCGGACGTGCGGCGGCGGCGGGCGGTGTGACCACAATGATCACCCGCTCCGACACCCAAAGCGCGATTGATACCCCCGAAGTGTTGGAATTTGTTCAACGCCGGGCGGCAGAAGACGCCATTGTGAAGGTCAAACATATGGCCGCGCTGACCAAGGGGCGCGCGGGCCACGAGATGGTTGAAATTGGTTTTATGTTGGATGCGGGTGCCGTGGCCTTTACCGATTGCGACCATGTGGTTGAAGACAACAAAGTGTTGCAGCGCGCACTGACCTATGCGCGCTCTTGTGGTGCTCTGGTCATTGGCCACCCACAAGACCCCGGCCTCTCGAAAGGCGCCGCTGTGACCTCGGGCAAATTTGCCACCCTGCGCGGCCTGCCCGCGGTGTCGCCCATGGCCGAACGGATGGGATTGGACCGGGATTTGGCGCTGATCGAGATGACTGGCGTGCGCTATCATTTTGATCAATTGACCACGGCACGCGCCCTGCCCGCCTTGGAACGCGCAAAGCAAAACGGATTTGATGTCACCGCAGGCGTGTCGATCCACCACCTGACGCTCAATGATCTCGATGTTGGCGACTACCGCACCTTTTTCAAAGTCAAACCGCCGCTCAGATCCGAAGACGATCGTTTGGCGATGGTTGAGGGCGTCGCCTCCGGGCTGATTGATGTGATCTCGTCGATGCACACACCGCAGGATGAGGAAAGCAAACGCTTGCCCTTTGAAGAGGCGGCATCGGGTGCTGTCGCACTTGAAACGATGCTGCCTGCCGCGCTTCGTCTCTATCACTCGGGACAACTCGGCCTGCCGCAATTGTTCCGGGCGATGGCGCTGAACCCCGCCCATCGCATGGGGCTGGCCTCGGGTCGGCTCTCGGAAGGTGCGCCTGCGGATCTGGTGTTGTTTGATGCGGATGCGCCTTTTGTGCTGGATCGGTTTAAACTGCGCTCGAAATCGAAAAATACCCCCTTTGACGGCGCGCGAATGCAGGGCAAAGTCATCGGCACTTGGGTCGATGGCCTGCGGGTGTTCGAAGGCTGAGACACCTTCAATCGACCCCTCATTTTCCACGGAGAACACCGATGACGCTATTGATGCTGATTGTCACCGCGCTGGTCGCTTATCTTTTGGGGTCGATCCCTTTTGGCATCGTCATGGCGCGCCTGTTTGGACTTGGCGATTTGCGTCAGATCGGGTCGGGCAACATTGGCGCCACCAATGTTTTGCGCACCGGCAACAAATTGGCCGCCTTCCTCACACTTTTGGGCGACAGCGGCAAAGGTGCTTTGGCGGTGATTTTGGCGCGGGTTTTGGTCGGCGAACAAGCCGCCGGGATCGCCGGACTTTGCGCCATGTTGGGTCATCTCTACCCGATCTATCTGCGCTTCAAAGGCGGCAAAGGCGTTGCCACTTTCCTTGGAACCCTCTTGGCGCTCTCACTCACTGTCGGGCTTTTGGCCTGTGCAACATGGCTTTTGGTCGCCGTTGTGACGCGCTACTCCAGCCTTTCGGCCTTGGTCGCCGCATTGATGGCCCCGATTTACACGGCGGCGTTTTACCACCTGCATGGCGCGATCCTTGTTTTGGTGCTCACCGCGTTGATTTTCTACAAACATCGCGACAACATCGCTCGCCTGAAAGCGGGCACGGAAACAAAGATCGGCAAAAAGGGCTGATTTCCGTAAAATAGAGCGCTTTGCGCCCCATTCCTGTCCCGATTTGACGTCAGCATAACCATGACAACATTGGGTTGGGAATACGAGTATGGCTGGACCATTGAAAGCCGTTGAGAACGGCTATTTCAGAGCCTTCACCTTTTCAGGGCGCGCATCGCGGTCTGAATTTTGGTGGTTTGCATTGTATTACGCGATTGTTTTCGGGCTTTTGTGTATTGACCTGTACAAAGGCGGCACATTGCTCGTTTGGTTCTTTGTCCTCAACATCATCCCCAACCTCTCACTCCAATTCCGCCGATTGCACGACACCGGAAAGTCCGGGTGGTGGCTTTTGCTGAGCTTCCTCCCCATTGGGTCGCTTGTCCTTCTCATTTTTTACATCTTGCCCTCTGAGACCCGTGAAAACAGGTGGGGACCGCCGCCGAATGGCGGCAATCAACGGTGGGGCAATAGCCCCTCTTCGACCTCGGCCTATGCCGCGTTGATGCGTGTGCCGGATGTGGGCGGGGCCAATTCAGAGGAATTTGAAGACGCCCGCCGCCGGGAAATCCAAGAGTATTACAAAACGCGCGTTTTGGGCAAAACCGGGTAATCAGGCCCATTTTTCCCCTTGTTGGGCCAAGTCAGATCAGAAAAAGTCACGTCAGGCCCTATTGGAAAAATGACATGACTTTTTTAACTGCAATCAAAACCTGTTTCTCGAAATACATCACATTGCAAGGCCGTGCGCGCCGGGCAGAGTATTGGTGGTGGGTCTTGTTCACCATCATCGCCAGCATCATTCTTGGCGGCGTTGACATGATCTTTTTCGGCGTGCCAGAACTCACCGGACCGACCTCTGGACTGTTCTCGCTCGCCACTTTGCTGCCCGGCTTGGCCGTGTGGGTGCGCCGTTTGCATGACGTCAATCGGTCCGGCTGGTGGGTGTTTTTGATCCTTATCCCGTTGATCGGCTGGCTAATCTTGGTGATTTGGGCTGTGTCCAAAGGCACATCCGGTCCGAACCGGTTTGGCCCCGACCCGATCACGGGCGAAGAGGCTCCGTTGAGCTACACAGACAGTGCAATCCCGCCGGTCAATCGCGGCGAATAAGCCATCCATGGCAAGAAAAAAGGCGGCAGACCCATCTGGTTTGCCGCCTTTTTCATGTTTGAAACCTCAGAGGTCTCAGTAGGAATATTCATCAAACACTTTGGTTACATCGCCATTCCACTCGCCTTCGAACTTCTCGATAAGTTCGTCGGCCGGGGCATGTCCGGTCTCGATGCTCTCTTTGAGCGCGTTCAGGAAATGAGTTTCATCCGGCACCAATCCACCGGCGCCGGGGCAGGCGCGCGCCTTCAGGCCCGCTTCGGCAATCGACACGCATTCGCGCGCGAGGTCGATCATTTTGACCCCATCCACCTGAGCTTGCAGCCCCTCAACAGAGGAGGCCACGCGCAGGTTCTCACGAAACTCCGGCGTCCAGCCTTTGATCAGGTCGGTCGTCGCATCCAGCGCGTTTTGGTCATACATCAAGCCGACCCAGAAGGCAGGAAGCGCGCAAAGACGCCGCCAAGGCCCGCCATCGGCACCACGCATTTCCATATATTGCTTGATCCGCGCTTCGGGGAACAGCGTGGTGAGGTGATCCGCCCAATCAGAGAGTGTTGGCTTTTCACCTGGCAGAGCGGGCAATTTGCCCTTCAAGAAATCGCGGAACGACATGCCCAGCGCGTCGATATATTTGCCATCGCGGTAGACGAAATACATCGGCACATCGAGGGCATACTCGGTGTAGCGCTCAAAACTCATCCCATCCTCAAACACAAACGGCAACATGCCGGTGCGCGACGGGTCAAGGTGACGCCAAATGTAAGAACGCCACGATTTATGACCGTTGAGTTTGCCCTCCATAAATGGCGAATTGGCGAACAATGCGGTGGCAACAGGTTGCAACGCCAAAGCGGTGCGGAACTTTTGCACCATATCGGCTTCGGAGGAGAAATCGAGGTTCACCTGAACCGTGCAAGTGCGGCGCATCATCTGGGTGCCGGTGGTCCCGACCTTGCCCATATAGGCGTCCATCAATTTATAGCGGCCCTTGGGCATCAACGGCATCTGGTCATGGGTCCAATGCGGCGCCATGCCCAGACCGATAAAGCGCGCGCCCATCTCGTCGGAGACAGATTGCACTTCGCGCAGATGTTCGTTCACCTCGTCGCAGGTCTGGTGGATGGTGTCCAAAGGCGCGCCGGACAATTCCAACTGCCCGCCCGGCTCAAGCGACACATTTGCGCCATTGAGCGTCAGACCAATCAGGTGCTCGCCTTCAAACACCGGGTCCCAACCGAACCGATCCTGCAAACCCTCAAGCAGCGCTTTGATCGAGCGGTCGCCCGCGTAAGGCAGAGGGTTCAGCGTGTCTTTGCAATAGCCGAACTTTTCATGCTCGGTGCCGATTTTCCAATTTTCGCGAGGTTTACAGCCTTCTGCAAAAAAGTTGACCAGATCGTCATAGCTTTCGATCAAGCCTCCGCCGGATTGGGGAATGGACATATGGGGCTACTCCGGAGCGTTGAATTCAGTGCGGTAGACTTGGGTCAAGAGGATCATGAAGTCAATGCGAAGGCCATCATTCGGTTCGCATCTCAGCGCAGAAGCGCTGTGCGTTTCCGCCAGATCACAACTGGATGATCGGGCGTCTGTTTGATTTGTCGCAGCATTTTTTCAGTCTCAATCCCATCCAGCGTGACAAATACGTCAAACAACCGATCCGCCCCAAACGCATCCAGAGGGATCAAAAGTGGCGGCTGACCGGGTGCGTCAAATTGCCAATGCGCCGGGCCTTTGACAGCAGGAAGCAAGGTCACGCAGGTCATCGCGTCAATCTCGACCTGACCGCCGGTGTAGGGGGTGAAATAGCTGACCACGCCCTCGTCCACCTCGACCGAGCCATAGCCATCGCCCTTATGGGCAAAGCGCGCGCGCTGCACGGCGGCAACCGCGAAAACAATGGCCAGTCCGGTAAAGCCCAAGGCGATCCAGCGCATCACGCCAAAAGAGGACACCGCCCACCAGCCCAAAAGCGCCACAACCACGAGCGCTACGGCAACCTCGCGCCAGCGCCACAGCATCGCTTTGACCTCGGGTCGCATCAGGACCAATCCCCAAGATGGGTTTGCCAGATCGTCAAGGCGGCGACGGCGGCGGTGTCTGCGCGCAGGATGCGCGGACCAAGCGAGACGGCATGGGTGAAGGGCAGCGCGTGAAGGCGTTTGCGCTCGACCTCGGAAAACCCGCCCTCAGGGCCGATCAAAATCGCCCATTTGCCGCCTTTGACATCGCCAAGAGCTTCGGCCGCGCCCACGAGGCTTTCGTCACAAAACATAATCTGACGGGTCTCATCCCACTCCGCGAGCAGCCGGTCGAGCTTCACCAGATCGGCCACTTCGGGCACATAGGTCCCACCACATTGCTCAGCCGCCTCAATGGCATGGGCTTGCAACCGATCCTGACGAATGCGTTCCGAATTGGTAAACTCGGTCTGCACAGGCACAATGCGCTGCGTGCCCATCTCGGCGGCTTTTTCCACGATAAAATCGGTGCGTGCCTTTTTGATCGGCGCGAACAAAAGCCACAGATCGGGCGGCAGTTGCAAAGGTTTGCTCTGTATCCGACAGGTCAGTTCCCCACCGCGTTTGCCCGCCTGCGTGATCTCGGCCACATATTCGCCATCGCGCGAATTGAACAGCGCGACATACGCCCCCTCTGGCTGTCGCATCACCCCAAAAAGGTAATGCGCCTGATCCCTCTCCAGAGGAATGGATTGCCCCTCGGCCAGAGGGTGATCTACATAGAGGCGGATCTTCGCCTGAAACTGTTCTTCGCTCATGGAGCAAACATATGATCGACACACCGAAAGCACCAGAGACGAGTGGACAGGTTTTTGACGCTGTCAAAGGCAATTGGGTCGATAGTCATGCGCCCGCATGGACCCGGCCTTATTTGCGCCTCTCAAGGGCGGATCGGCCTGTTGGCACTTGGTTGCTCCTGCTCCCCTGTTGGTGGGGCGCGTTATTGGCGGCGGCGGAAACCGGGACATTTGGGCTGCGCACGCTGTGATCATGATCGGCTGTGCTTTGGGCGCGTGGTTGATGCGTGGCGCGGGATGCACCTGGAACGACATCTCAGACCGTAATTTTGACGGCAAAGTTGAACGCACCAAAAGCCGCCCGATCCCTTCGGGTCAAGTCACCGTCAAACAGGCGGCGATCTGGATGGTCCTCCAGACTCTGATCGCCCTTGTGATTCTGTTGAGCTTTGGCAAGCTGGCGATCCTTCTGGGACTACTCTCGCTTGTCCCGGTGATGATTTACCCTTTCGCCAAGCGGTTTACATGGTGGCCACAGGTGTTTTTGGGCCTCGCTTTCAACTGGGGCGCAATTTTGGCCTATGCTGCCGTATCCGGTCGCCTGAGCACCGCCCCGTTCTTTTTCTATTTCGCCGGCATCGCCTGGACGATTTTCTACGATACGATCTATGCTCACCAAGACAAAGACGACGATGCGATGATCGGCATCAAATCCACTGCACTCCTGTTTGGCGACGATACGGCGCGGTGGCTCAGACGGTTTTTGGTCATCACCGTTGTGTTGATGGGGGCGGGCGTGGTTGAGGCGCTTGTGGACCGCTCGATTTTGGCGCTTGTCGTCGCCTTGGGCGCACCTTGGGCGATGGGGCTTCATATGACGTGGCAGATGACCAAACTTGACACCGAAAACCCAGACATGTGCCTCAAACTGTTCCGCGCCAACCGCGATACAGGGCTTTTGGCTGCGCTGTTTCTTGCCGTATCTGTGTTCCTTTGATTGCAGCAAAGGCCATATGCCCCTAAGACAAAGGCCAAATTGAATATATAGGCCAGCGCAGCCCATGCGGATTACACAGTTTTTACCCATCCTCGCCGCCATTCTCACCGGAGCCGTCCTAAGTCTGGCCGCCGCTGCCGTTGGGGCCCGTACGATTGAAACGATGTCGGCCCATGCGGTTGAAAATCAAATGAACCTGCGTGGTTATGAATGGGTGGATGTGCAAGGCGATGGGTTGCAAATCGTCCTGACAGGCATCGCGCCCGACGAGCAAACTCAATTGGCCGCACAGCGGGCCGCAGGCCATGTGGTCGATCCGGCGCGGGTGATGAATGTGATGAGCGTGGTCCAAAAAGAGGCCATCCCTGCCCCGCGATTTTCTATCGAAATCCTGCGCAATGACGATGGGATTTCTCTGATCGGGCTGGTGCCGTCGTCTTGGGATCATCCGAAGTTCATCGACCTGTTGAAAAAGGCCGGTGGCACAGGGTCAATCGCTGATTTCCTCGAAAAGGCGGATTATCCAAGCCCCGAACATTGGGACGTAGCGATGGAATTTGGCCTGGAGGCCATCGGCCTTTTGCCACGGTCCAAAATTTCTCTGGCCGCAGATAAAATCACTGTCACGGCCCTTGCCGACAGCAAAACGCAAAAGGCGTCATTTGAGAAAACCCTCAAAGAGGAACGCCCAAAGACCATCCCCGTGACGATCGAAATATCGGCGCCGCGCCCGGTGATCACGCCGTTCACCGTACGGTTTTTGATTGATGAGACAGGCCCGCGGTTTGACGCTTGCGCCGCCGAAACCCCGCAAGGCCTTGCCCGGATCACTGCCGCGGCGCGTGCTGCAGGCATTGCCAATCCAAATTGCACCATCGGGCTTGGTGCCCCTTCGGCGCAATGGGCACAGGCGGTCGAAACCGGGATGCGCGCGCTGCAAGAATTGGGTAGTGGGTCGGTGACCTTTTCGGACGGCGATGTCAGCCTGATCGCGAGTCAAGGCACCTCAGAAGCGCTGTTTGACAAAGTGGTTGGCGAATTGGAAGCGGACCTGCCACCGACCTTCACCCTGCACAGCATTTTGCCAGAACCAGACGTGGCCGAGGCAGAAAACGCCCGCCCGGAATTCACCGTAACCCGTTCGCCCGAAGGCCAGACCCAATTGCGCGGACGGATCGCGGATGAACGCAGCAAATTGGCCACCGAAGCCTTGGCCCGCGCGGCCTTTGGTGCACAATCCGTCTATTCGGCGATGCGCGTGGATGACAGCCTGCCCGAGGGCTGGTCCGTGCGCGCGATGGCCGCCATCGAAGCGCTCTCGCAACTCAACCAAGGCGCCGTGACCATGACCGCCAATACCGTTGATGTGCGTGGTCAAACCGGCGACCCCAATGCCAAAGCCGCCATTGCCGGGCTGTTGTCTGAGAAACTGGGTGAGGGACAGAATTTCAACATCTCTGTCGACTATATCCGCAAACTCGATCCAGTCCTGAACCTGCCGACACCTGCGGAATGCGTCGCACAGGCGAACCAAATTTTGGCGGCCTCAAAGATCGTGTTTGATCCCGGGTCCACGGAATTGAACGCCGCCGCCAATGAGACAGTGGATCGCATCGCCGAGACGCTGAAAGACTGCGAAAACGTCGAAATGGAAATCGGCGCGTACAGTGACAGTCAGGGCCGTGAGGAAATGAACCTCAACCTGTCGGCCCAGCGCGCAAACGCCGTTTTGGACGGGCTTTTGATGCGGCGTGTGGCCGGTGTGAGCTTTACCGCCAAAGGCTATGGCGAGGCCAATCCGATTGGCGACAATGAGACCGAAGAAGGCCGGGAGGCGAACCGGCGCATTGAGTTCAAACTCATCGACGGGGGCGCGCAAACGCCGACAGACGCACAGACCGACGGCACGGATGTGACTCCCGAGGCGGCCCCTGACGCCCCCGCAGACGAGACTGCGGGTGAGGCCCAGGTCGATAAAACGGGCGAGACAACGGACGGAACAACCGAATGAACAGAATTGAATTGATCATCGCCACGGCGATCGTGCTTTTTATCGCCTTTTTGATGGGATGGTTTGCGCATTGGCTGGTCCACCGTTTTGTACGCGTTGGCCAAGGCGAAATGAGCGATCTCGACACAATGGCGCAGCAACTTCACGAAGCCGAAGAGGTCCGCGACCAGGCGATCACCTATTACCAGCAACGTGAATCCGAGTTGATCAATCAGCAAAGCCAAACAGATGCAGAGTTGCGCGCCGCGATGGACGGGCTGCGCGAGGCGCGGCAAGAGGCCGAAGAGCTGCGCGCCTATATCGAAAAGCACAGCGCAGGCTGACCCTCATCTGTGATGCGCCTACCAACGGCTCAGCGCGTCTTCGTCACTGTCTTTGGCGGCGACCCATTCGGCCCCTTCGCGGGTGACTTCTTTTTTCCAAAACGGTGCGCGGGATTTGAGATAATCCATCAAAAATTCAGCGGCGGCAAAGGCCTCTGATCGGTGCCGGGCCGCAGTGGCGACCATCATGATCTGCTCTCCTGGCACAAGGCGCCCAAAGCGGTGGATCACCAGACAATCAGTGAGCGCCCAGCGGTTAGCAGCCTCGTCGGCGATTTTGCGGATCGCGTCCTCACACATGCCGGGGTAATGTTCAATTTCCATGTGCTGTAATGCGCCCGTGTCATCGCGCACCAACCCGGTGAACGTCACGGTTGCGCCGGTGTTGGCCGCATGACCAAAGCCGCTCAACTCCGTGGCGAGGTCGAAATCCTCTGCCTGAACCGAAATGCGCACCGGAACTGCCATGCTCAGCCGCCCGTCATCGGCGGGAAGAACGCCACTTCGCGTACCCCCGCTAAAGGTGCATCAAATTCCGCCAATTCCTGATCCAACGCCACCCTTAGGGAGGCGAGATCGGAGAAGGCCAATTCATAGCGCGGCTCACGGGCTTTCAACTCGGCCACAAGGTCCATCACCGTCTCAGCAGAGGTCTCGACGGTTTCACGCGGCTCCCCGATGCGTTCGCGCACCCATGCGAAATAGAGCAGATTAAGCGTCATGGTCATCTCGCAAATATGGCAGGGCTTTGCTCAGGTAATCCCATCCCGTCAACACGGTCAAAACACCCGCAACCCACAGAATCAAAATCCCCAAGGTGAACAGCGGCGGAAAATCCAAAGCACCATAGCCAAACAACGCCGCAATCGCCACCATCTGTGCCGTGGTTTTCCATTTGGCCAATTTGGTGACTTTCAATGTGCCTGCCGTGTCGCCCAAAAATTCGCGCAATCCCGACACGAAGGTTTCGCGCAACAGGATAAAGGCCGCCGGGATGACAACCAGCGCGTTGATGCCATGCAACATGGTCAACACCGCAAGGGCGGTGACCACCATGGCCTTGTCGGCAATCGGGTCCAACATCGTACCGAACTTTGACATCTGGTCCCATTTGCGCGCCAAATAGCCGTCCAGAAAATCGGTGGTAGAGGCCGAGACAAACAGGATCAGTGCCGCCCAATCCGCCAGTGGACGCGGCAGGATCAAAAACACCAAAGCCACGCCGGGGGCGCAAAGCAGGCGAAACACAGTGAGAATATTGGGAATGTTCCAGGTCATAGATGTCTCTTTATCCGCTTAGCGCTGTTCATGGAAGAAGTCATAGATGGTTTGGGCGATGGTCTCGGAAATGCCAGTGACGGCTTTGAGGTCCGCCAGATTGGCCAATGACACTGCCTTGGCCGAGCCGAAATGCGCCAAAAGCGCGCGTTTGCGTGTGGCCCCAACGCCGGGGACATCGTCGAGCGGCGTGGCAGAAATGGCTTTCGACCGTTTGGCGCGGTGGGTGCCGATGGCAAAACGGTGTGCCTCATCGCGCAGGCGTTGAATGAAATACAGCACAGGATCGTTACGTTGCAGCGCAAAGGGGCGTTTGCCCGTGCGGTAGAATTCTTCTTTGCCTTGGTCGCGATCAATGCCCTTGGCCACACCGACCATCGGGATGTCGGTCACGCCCTGCTCCACCATGATTTCGCGCACCGCAGACACCTGCCCCGCGCCACCGTCGATCAACAACAGGTCCGGCCAAAGCCCTTTGCTGCGGTCCGGGTCGTCTTTGAGCAGACGTTTGAAGCGCCGCGTCAGCATCTCTTTCATCATGCCAAAATCGTCGCCCGGCGTGATCTCGTCGCCCTTGATGTCGAATTTGCGGTATTGGTTTTTCATAAACCTTCGGGGCCGGCCACGATCATCGCCCCCACCGCATGGGCACCCTGAATGTGGGAGTTGTCATAGACCTCGATGCGGGCGGCAGGTTCGGTAGATCAAACGCCGCCTGCACCCCGGCCAAAAGTTTGGCCTGCGCCGCCGTTTCCGACATTTTCCGGCCCAGACTTTCGCGGGCATTGCGCACAGCCCCCGCGACAATCTCGGCCTTTTCGCCCCGTTGCGGCACAAGGATTTCGACCTTTTTCCCGGCCTTTTCCGACAGCGCCGCTTCGATCAACTCCCGCTCTTCGAGATCATGCGACAGGATGATTTGGCGCGGCGGTTCCTTTTGATCGTAAAACTGACCGATGAAGGCGCTGAGCACCTCTTCGGCCTCCGCCCCATTGGTTTTCGGGTAAAAATCGCGGTTGCCCCAGTTTTGATGGGCGCGAATAAAGAACACCTGAACACAGGCCTGCCCGCTTTCCATATGCAGACCGATCACATCGCCCTCGCTGATGGTGCGTGGATTGATGCCCTGCGCGGTCTGGACTTGGGTCATGGCGCGGATGCGGTCGCGCAGACCGGCAGCTACCTCAAATTCCATCGCGTCAGACGCCGCTTGCATCTCTTCTGCGAGGCGCTTTTGCATCCCCGAATCCTTGCCCTGAAGGAATCGCTCGGCGTCATTCACCAGGGTGGCGTAATCCTCTTTTGAAATTTTTCCCACACAAGGCGCGGTGCAGCGTTTGATTTGATACTGCAGGCACGGCCGGGTGCGATTGGCGAAATCACTGTCGGCGCAGGTGCGCAACAAAAACGCCTTTTGCAACTGATTGAGCGTGCGATTGACCGCCGTCGCATTGGCGAAGGGTCCGTAATAGGCACCTTTGCTGGACTTGGCGCCGCGGTGTTTGGTGATCTGAGGGAAGTCGTGATTCTTGGTCACGAGGATGTTCGGGAAAGATTTGTCGTCGCGCAACAGCACGTTGTAATGCGGTTTGAGTTGCTTGATCAGGTTTTGCTCAAGCAGCAGCGCTTCGGTTTCCGTGCGCGTGGTGAGAAACATCATTTGCGATGTTTCCGAGATCATCTTGGCGATGCGCGCGGAATGGCCGCTTGGCCGCGCATAGTTCGACACCCGGTTTCTCAGGTGCTTGGCCTTGCCAACATAGAGCACCCGATGATCGGGATCGAGCATCCGGTACACACCGGGGGACCCATCCAACATCCGTAGATAGCCCTCGATCACGGCATGACCGCGCGGGACGTCTTTGTGGGGGTCGCTCAGGGCGGTTATGTCGTCTTTTTCGCTCATGTGACTCTTTGTCTGATTCCTACCTCTGGCTGCAATCTTATCGCTTTGAGAGCAAGAGGAAACTCATCCACCATTTCTGTGGATAACTGTGCTTATAACTTTTCGTGAACAGGAGTTTTCCTTTGAAAACGGGCTGCTTCGCCCAAATGCATAAAAAATAGTCAATTTATCAAGGCGCTGTTTTTGTTGTATTTTTTTTCAAACACCGCGCAAATCATTGAATTTATTTACATTTTGGTAACAAAGCTGAAACAAATCTGCGCCCCGTGCAAAACTTTTGTCGCACCTGTTTGATTTGGATCACTCAGGCCCCAAAACATCTGGCGTTTCCCAAGCCAAATGTTGCCCGCCATCAACGCAGATCAACTGTCCTGTCACCGCCTCGGCAGCGATGAAATACGCGAGCGCTGCGGTCACGTCGGCGGGTGCAGATCCCCGGCGCAAAACTGTGGCATCCTGTTGGGCGGCAAAGCCTTCGGGCGACTGGCGCGCGCCTTTAAGGGTCGGCCCCGGACCGATAGCATTGACCCGAACACGCGGAGCAAGGCCCTGCGCCGCCGTTTGGGTCAGGGTCCAAAGCGCGGATTTGGCCAGGGTGTAGGACATGAATTGCGGCGTGAGTTTGCGCACGCGCTGGTCGATCATATTGACCACAAGCGCCTGTGCAACAGGATGGCCTGCATCATCCATGACCGGATCAGGCGCCTGTGCCGCCAGGTCTTGAATCAACACAAACGGCGCGCGCAGATTGCTTTCAAAATGCCGATCCCAACTGTCGCGCGTGGCGGTGTCGATCTCATCGGGTTCAAACACAGACGCGTTGTTGACCAAAAGCGTCACCGGCCCGCCAAGGACCTCACGCGCCCGCGCCATGAGGCCCTCCACCTCGCTCTCCAACAAAAGATTGGCCTGAACCGCCTCGGCCCGCACACCCATCGTGCGCAATTCGGCAACTACCGTGTCGGCCTCCTCTTTTGAGCGATGGTAATGCACGGCAACGTCATAGCCCGCCTGCCCCAGCGACAGCGCAATCGCCCGGCCAAGCCGTCGAGCCGCACCCGTCACAAGCGCCTTTCTCAAAGCCATGATCCTCTCCTCTGTCGCGTGCGGCCCTCTCGTGTCAGGCGTTTCCCGAGACGCGTTAGTTCAGCACCGCCAAAACGTAGAGGACATATAGGGCGGAAAGAACAATACCCCAGATCCGCGTGATATCGATCCGGCGCAGCACGAAAATCCCAAGCAGAACCGACACGGACAACATCACCCAAATGTCAAACTTCATGATTTCGACATCGACGGGGATTTTGCCAATAAGGCTTGATATGCCAATAATGCCCAACAAGTTGAACATGTTAGATCCGATGACGTTGCCAAAAGCCACATCCGCCTGTTTGCGCAGCGCCGCCATCACAGTGGTCGCAAGCTCCGGCAAGGAGGTCCCCAGCGCCACCAAAGTCAGCCCGATCACCGTCTCAGACACGCCATAGGCGCGGGCGATATTAGTGGAAGCGTCCACCAAAAGCTGCGCACCAATAGGCAGGCCGATCAAGCCAAGGATCAAAAAGGTGATGACTTTCCACCATGGCATGTCGGGGTCAGCGCCTTCGACCTCTGAGGGCTCACAGGCCAAAGACGCCGCCTCTTTGACCGCAGCCCGGTGACAGCGCGCTTCATAGACCGCATGGCCAAGCATGGCGGCCAGTGCCGCCAACAGGGTCACACCGGCAATCCAATCAAACTCGCCGCGCAGCGCGAGCAGGATGAACAACACCGTCGCAGCAAGCATTTGGAGGTATGACGCACGAGTGGAATTGTCGATCACATGCAGCGTTGTGATCATCGCCGGAATGCCTAAAACCAACAGGATATTGGCCGTATTCGACCCAATCACGTTGCCAAGCGCAAGTCCGGGTACGCCATCGACAATGGCGGATACAGAAACCAGCAACTCAGGCGCGGAGGTGCCAAAGGCCACAACGGTCAGAGACACGATCAGCGCCGGAACACCGAGGCGCAAGGACAAATTGACCGCCCCGCGCACCAAAAGGTCGCCCGCCACCAACAACAGCACCAGCCCGGCTACGGCCATCAAAAAATCCATCAGCGTCCACCTTTTCCACAGGCGCACGCGCCTTTGCCAATTTTATAGCGCCCACAGCGCGGGCATTTCATATCTTTGAGCTTGTCTTGTCCGGGGAAACGCAAGCGCCCGAAAATGGCCAGAACCATCATGAAGATCAAAAAGACCGTGATGATTTTAAACACCATGTCAGAGCCCGAACCGTGACCAAAGCGCCTGTTCTTCGACCGAAGCAACAAGTCCCGCCGACAATTCGGCTCCAAACCGGCGCAACAGCGGACGTTTTGGGCCAAAAACCGACAGGCGCAGTTTATCGCCGTAGATGTCTTTGAGCGTCGGGACCAAATGGCCGATCCCATCGGCCAGTCCCAAATCCACACCTGTTTTGCCAGTCCAGAAGGAGCCATCAAACAGCTCGACCTCTTTGCTCAGTCTCTCAGAGCGCGCGGCGCTGACATGGGCGATAAAAGCGTGGTGAATCTCTTCTTGCAAGGCTTTGAGCCGCACCACATCTTCGGGATTTTCCGGGCGAAACGGGTCCAGCATGGATTTCGAGCGCCCAGAGGTATGGACCCGCCGCTCGACCCCATGTTTGGCGATGAATTGATCAAACCCAAATCCCGACGAAATCACGCCGATGGAGCCGACAACCGAACTTGAATCAACGAAAATCTTATCGGCCGCACAAGCCAACCAATAGCCACCCGAAGCCGCCACGTCTTCGACGAAGGCATAAACGGGCAGCTCCTTTTCCTTTGCCAACCGCGTGATCCGCGCGGCAATCAAGGAAGATTGCACCGGCGAGCCACCGGGCGAGTTGATCGACAGCGCCACAGCCACAGGTTTGCCTTTGCGAAAGGCGCGTTCAATGGAGGAGGCGAGGCTTTGGTCATTCAATCCGCCCTGACGGGTCATGATTGCGCCATTGAGGCGCAAAACATTGACCCGTGGAGGGGTGTTGAGAAAGGGGATGTGTGTTTTCATGCCTTGGGATGTAAATCCCCAAGGCCGGTCAAACAAGGGCGCGACCCCATGCGCCGCGCCCTTTTTTTACTATTCTGCGGCGCAGCTGGCAAAAGCCGCCGCAACCCCTTGGATCAAATCGCCGTAAAACTCCGCACCGGGGGTGATTGCAACGCCAAGCGGGTCGATCACGGCGGATTTGGCCGAAGTGCCATCCAATACGGTTTCGACCAAAGCGGCGCTAAATTGCGGCTCAGAAAACACGCAGGTGACGTTTTGCGCTTTGATCTCGTCCTGAATCTCGCGGATGCGCGCGGGGCTTGGTGCCGAGGCATCGCTCAAAGAAATCGCCCCAGCGGCAGAGAGACCAAATCGGTTTTCGAAATACTGGTAGGCATCATGGAAAACGATGAACTTCATGTCCTGCAAAGGCGCCATCTCGGTTGAGATGGTTTGGATCATCTCGTCCAACTGCGCCTGAGCCGTGGTGGCATTGGCGCGATAGGTCTCGGCATTGTCCGGGTCGAGCGCCGCCAGTTGCGTGGCGATCTCGCCCAACCAAATTCGACCATTCATCGGGTCCAACCAGCTGTGCGGATCATGGCTTTCGCCCGCGTGGTCATGATCTGCATGATCGTCGCCTGCGTGATCATCATGCGCAATGTCATCGCCTGCGTGATCATCATGCGCATGGTCATCGTCTGAGTGGTCATCATGTGCATCGTGGTCATCGTCATCCGCATGATCATCATGCCCCTCTTCCCCATGTACATGCTTTTCAAACGTCGCACCCTCGCGGAACGGCAGCTCAACAGCCCCGTCAAGTTCCGCCAACGGAACAGACACGGCTTCCGGTGCAACCTTTCCGACCATTTCTGCCAGCCAGGGCGCTAGCTCCGGCCCGGTCCAAAGCACCAGATCGGCAGATTGCAACGCCTCTGCATCAGAAGGGCGCAGGGCGTAATCATGCGGCGAAGCCCCTTGGCGCATCAACGCGACGGGCGCACCGAGATCGCCCATGACCAGCGCTGCAAGCGACTGGATCGGGGCGATGTCAGTGACAACATTGGGAACCTCGGCCTGTGCGGCGGCGGTGATCACGGCAGCGGTGGAGCAAAGCGCCAAAGCAAAAAGGGAGGGGCGAAGGGTCATGACAGCCTCAAACGTTATGTTATTACATCAAGCGCCTTGATAAAGAGCATGCTATAACATATCAAGCCCTCACAGCCAGATTCTTAGAAAAGACCGCGCCATGGACCCGAACACCGTTGGATTTGCCAAACACGATCACGACCATTGCATCAGCGATGCCATCACAGCGGCCGACCGGATGTGCCGCGATGCCGGATTGCAACTGACGCCTGTGCGCAAACGCGCGCTTTCCATCTTGTTGGAAGAACATCGTGCGCTTGGCGCCTATGACGTGTTGGCGCGGCTCTCCGAAGAGGGCTTTGGCGCGCAACCTCCGGTGGCCTACAGGGCGTTGGATTTTTTGACCAAACATGGCTTGGCACATAAAATCGAGCGCCTGAATGCCTTTATCGCCTGCGCCCACCCCAACGAATTGCACACGCCTGCCTTTTTGATCTGCACGACCTGTCACGCCGTAGCCGAGGCGGAAACCGATCCGTCCCACAGTCTGCTCAGCCAGATCGCAGAAACCACCGGTTTTACGATCGCGCGCGCCGTTTTGGAGGCCGAAGGCACCTGTCCAAACTGTCGTGAAAAGGCCGATAAATGAGCCTGATCACCCTTGCGAACGTCAATGTGCGCCTTGGCGGGCGGACAGTGTTGGAAGACGTATCGCTGGCGTTGGAACCCGGTGAGATTGTCACCATCGTTGGGCCGAATGGGTCGGGTAAATCCACGCTCTTGCGCACCATCATTGGCGCGATAAAGCCCTCCGACGGCATGGTTTTGCGCCAAAAAGGGCTGAAAATCGGCTATGTGCCGCAAAAGCTGCATATTGATCCCACCTTGCCCCTCACCGTGCGGCGGTTTTTGTCGCTGCCCAAACGTGTCAGCGATGATGACGCCCATACTGCGCTTCACGACGCAGGTGCGGGGCATCTGTGTCATCACCAAATGACGGATCTTTCCGGTGGACAGTTTCAACGTGTCTTGCTGGCCCGCGCGCTTCTCTCAAATCCAGATCTACTGATCTTGGATGAGGCCACGCAGGGACTGGATCAACCCGGATCGGCAGATTTCTACACCCAGATCGAAGCGGTGCGCCGCGACAAGGGCTGTGCCATCTTGATGGTCAGCCACGAGTTACATGTCGTCATGGCGGCCTCGGATCGGGTGATTTGCCTCAATGGCCACGTCTGTTGCCACGGCACCCCCGAACATGTGGCTTCCGCCCCAGAATACCGCGCGCTCTTTGGCAACGGAACCCATGGCGCGCTGGCGCTCTATCGCCACGAACACAGTCATGAGCATTGCGATCATGATCATGATCACGCCCCTCAGATCGGCGCACACACAGATGAGGAGCAAAGCGCATGAGCCTGCTTGATGATTTTATGGTGCGCGCCATCCTTGCGGGCCTCGGCCTTGTGATCGCGGCGGCCCCTTTGGGCTGTTTCGTGGTCTGGCGGCGGATGGCCTATTTTGGCGACGCCACCGCCCACGCCGCAATTCTCGGCGTTGCCTTGGCGCTGGCGTTCAACGTGTCGATTTTCGCCGGTGTTTTGGTTGTGGCTTTGATCATGGCCCTGGCGGTCTCAAGCCTGAATGGCCGCGGCTTTGCCATGGACACGCTCTTGGGCGTGATGGCGCATAGTTCCCTGGCCTTTGGCCTTGTTGCCGTGTCCTTTGTCCATGGTGTGCGGGTCGATTTGATGGCCTATCTGTTCGGCGATATTTTGGCCGTGGGGCGAAGCGATTTGGCGGTGATCTGGGTCGGGGCCGCTTTGGTCAGTGGGCTTTTGTATTGGCGCTGGTCGGCACTTTTAACCGCAACGCTGAACCCGGATTTGGCGATGGCCTCTGGCGTCTCGCCCAAACGCGAACAATTGATCCTGTCACTGGCACTCGCCCTTGTGGTTGCGGTCGCGATCAAGGTCGTTGGCACCCTGTTGATCGCCGCCATGTTGTTGATCCCCGCCGCCGCCGCCCGCCCTTTCGCACGCACGCCCGAACGCATGGCGGTGATTGCCATGGTGATCGGCGGTATCGCCATTTTTGGCGGAATAGAGGGCGCTTTTGCCTTTGATACGCCAACAGGGCCAACCATCGTTTGCGTGGCGGCCCTGTTGTTTACATTGGCAAATCTGGTCCGCGTGTTGCGCGGTCAGTCTGCGAGATAAGCGGCCAAAGCGGCCTCTGTACCCTCGCTATAAATCAGTGTCAGCCAGTGGGTGAAAGCGTCTGCGAACCGAGGCTCTTGGCTCAGATCGCCATAAATATGGCGCATCGACAGCCAAGCCGTCGGGTCAGATTTTGCCTTGGCTGCCATCGCGGTGAGATCGGCCCAAAACGGATCGTTCGGCGCAATCTCCGACCCGTCTTCGCGGGTGCCAAGGCAATAGCGCGCCCAGAGTGCGGAGACGAGGGCAAGGCCAGTGACCGGGGTGCCTTTGGCCAAACCATCGCGGATCGAAGGCACAATAAAGCCCGGATGCCGCGAGGAGCCGTCAAAGGCCACGCGCCGGGTTGTGTCGATGATTTTCGGGTTGGAAAACCGCGCTTTGATCAGATCGACATAGGCTTCTGGCGTGAATTCCGGCACCGCATGGACATGCGGCATGATCTCCTCTCGCTCGACTTTTTCAAACAGCGCGGAGATCAGCGGATGGGCCATACAGCCGGAAATCGTCTCGACAGACAGCAACTCTCCGGGGTCAGAAATCACCTGATGACCGCCATTGAGAATGCGGATTTTCATCGTCTCATAGGCGTGAACATCCTCGGAAAACGTCGCACCCGCGCGGTCCCAATCCGGGCGTCCGGCGCAAAACGCATCTTCGATCACCCATTGGCGAAAGTTTTCGTGGCTGACCGGCACGGCATCATCGACGCCAAACCCCTGCGCCAGTGCGATCTCCTTTGGTCCGGTCGCGGGCACGATGCAATCAACCATGGCATTCGGAAAGGTGCAGTGCGTATTGATCCAGTCCGCGAGTTCCGGGTCAGACAGGCGCGCCAATGAGACCACCGTTTGCCGCAGCACATGACCATTGCCCTGCAAATTGTCACAGGATTGCCCGGTAAAAGGGCCAATCCCACGATCCCGGCGCCGTTTCAAAGCGGCGACCATCGCCCCAAAGGCCGTGCGCGGCTGCCGCGGTTGGGCGGCGTCATGGACGATGTCGGGATGGCTGGCGTCAAAGCCTTTGGTTGCCGGGTCGATGAAATACCCGCCCTCTGTGACCGTCAGGGCGACGATGCGAATGTCTGGCTGCGCCATGCGTTCGATTAAGGCCCCGTTGCCCTCTTCAATTGGCACATAGTCGATCATCGCGCCAACCACCTCCGCCGACGATCCGTTCGGGTCCAGTTCGATCAGAGTGGTCAGGTAATCCTGCGCCGCCAATTTACGCCGCATGTCTTCGTCATAGGGCCGCACGCCCGCGCCGACGATGGCCCAAGAATGCGCCAATCCCTGTTGCATCAAACGATGCAGATACCACGATTGATGCGCGCGGTGAAAATTGCCCAGACCGATGTGAACGATACCGGCCGAAAGGCGCGCGCGATCATAGGTCGGAACCGTGATTGCATCTGGCAAAGAGGCGAGCGTTGCGTTTGAAAGTGTCTTCATCTGAACCTCAGCTCATCCACTGGCCGCCATCGACGTTATACGTCTGGGCGACAATGTAATCGGCCTCATGCGTGGCGAGGAAAATCGCCATTCCGGTCAAATCAGAGGCCCGGCCCATGCGGCCATAAGGCACTGCATCACCGACCTCTTTTTTCTTTTGACCCAAAGGCTTGCCCTCATATTTCGCAAAGAACGCATCAACCCCGTCCCAATGCTCGCCATCGACCACGCCGGGGGCGATCGCGTTGACATTGATGCCATGGGAAATCAGGTTCAGCCCCGCCGATTGGGTCAGCGAAATCACCGCCGCTTTGGTGGCGCAATAGGTGGCGACAAGCGCCTCGCCGCGCCGTCCGGCTTGCGACGCCATGTTGATGATCTTGCCGCCTTTACCGCGCGCGATCATATGTTTGGCGACCGCCTGCATCGTGAACAACGTCCCGCCAACATTGATGTCAAACAGGCGGTGAAAATCGTCGCGGGTGATCTCGACCAAAGGTGCAGCCGAAAACAACGCGGCGTTGTTGATCAGGATATCGATCCCGCCCAACGCCTCAGCCGCCTGCACGACCGCCGCGTCAATGCTATCTTGCGAGGCCACATCCATTTCAACCGCCACGGCCCCCTGCCCCAACTCTGCGGTGGCCTCACGCGCGCGGGCGATGTTGATGTCAGCGATGGCGACCCGCGCACCCTCCGCCAGATAGGCCTTGGCGAATTCATAGCCGATGCCGCGCGCCGCACCCGTGATCAGCGCGGTCTTTCCTGAAAGCCTGTTCATGCGATGCGAAGCCCCTGTGCGTCAAACCGATGCAGGTGCGCGAGGTCGGGCGTCAGATAGATCGTATCGCCATAATAGAGCGCCACCTCGCCCGAAGCCCGCACAGTCAGCGGATCATGGAACCCCTCAACCGTGACGTGGAAAAACGTATCCGACCCCAAATGTTCCGACACGCCAACCGTGCCTTTCCATGCCCCCGCATCCGATGAAATCGCGATATGTTCCGGTCGGATGCCGATGGTGGTGGCGCTGTGTTTGTCTGCCTCGGGGCCCGTCAAAAGGTTCATCTTGGGCGAGCCGATAAAGCCCGCGACAAAGACGTTGCGCGGGCTGCGGTACAGCTCCATCGGCGAGCCGACCTGTTCGATCCGCCCCGCTTGCAACACGACAATTTTATCGGCCATGGTCATGGCTTCAACTTGGTCATGGGTGACGTAGACCATGGTTGTGGTCAGGCGTTTGTGCAGTTCAGAAATTTCCAACCGCATCCCGACCCGAAGTGCTGCGTCCAAGTTGGACAGCGGTTCGTCAAACAAAAACGCATCCGGTTCGCGCACAATGGCGCGGCCAATGGCGACCCGTTGACGTTGCCCCCCGGACAATTGCCCCGGACGACGGTCGAGATAATCGGTGAGGTTGAGCGCCTTGGCCGCCGCTTCGATCCGGCGGTCTTGTTCGTCTTTCGGCATCCCGGCCATGCGCATCGGAAAGGCGATGTTTTTGCGCACCGACATATGCGGGTACAGCGCATAGCTTTGAAACACCATCGCTAGACCGCGTTTGGCCGGAGGGGTTTGGGTGGCGTCCTGACCGTTGATGCGGATCTCGCCGCCAGAGACATCTTCGAGCCCGGCGATCAGGCGCAAAAGCGTGGATTTGCCACAGCCAGAGGGCCCGACAAAGACCACGAACTCGCCGTCTTCAATCGTTAAATCCAATGGCGGGATGACTTCGACATCGCCAAAAGCCTTACTGACTTTATCAAGTGTAATGCGTCCCATATGTCCGCTCCTTCTGTCGATATTTTACTTCACGGCACCAAAGGTGAGGCCGCGGACAAGTTGTTTTTGGCTGAACCAGCCCATGATCAGGATCGGTGCAATTGCCATCGTCGAGGCCGCCGAAAGTTTGGCATAAAAAAGGCCTTCAGGGCTTGAATAGCTGGCGATGAACGCGGTCAGAGGCGCGGCTTTGGCAGCCGTCAAATTGAGCGTCCAAAACGCCTCATTCCAGGCCAGAATGATGTTCAAAAGCACCGTCGAGGCGATGCCGGGAATCGCCATGGGCGTGAGCACATAGAGGATTTCCGAGCGCAACGTGGCCCCGTCCATCCGTGCGGCTTCCAAAATCTCGCCGGGAATTTCTTTGAAGTAGGTGTAGAGCATCCAGACGATGATCGGCAGGTTAATCAGGGTCAAAACGATGACCAAACCAATCTGCGTGTCCAACAGGCCGAGGTTGCGGAAGATCAGGTACATCGGCACCAAAACCCCCACCGGCGGCAACATTTTGGTGGAGAGCATCCACATCAAAATATCTTTGGTCCGGCGCGATGGCACAAAGGCCATGGACCATGCAGCCGGGATGGCGATGATCAGCCCCAACAGCGTTGAGCCACCGGACAAGACCACCGAATTCCAGAAATGGCGGAAGTAGTTTGAGCGCTCTTGCACCGTGACGTAATTCTCCAAGGTCCAGTGGAAATTGAAGAAAATCGGCGGGTCTGCGATGGCCTGCGCCTCGGTTTTGAACGAGGTCAGGATGGTCCAGAGGATCGGAAAGAAGATCGCGAGACCGACAACCCAGGCGAAAAATGTGGTGACGAGTTTGCGGTTGGTCGAAACAGAACGTGCCATGATCGCCTCCTTACGCGTCGAGGTTTTTGCCGATCATCCGCATCAGGAAGATCGCAACAATATTGGCGAGAATGATGGCAACGACGCCACCGGCGGAGCCTCCGCCCACATCGAATTGCAACAGAGATTGCATATAAATGAGGTAGGTGAGGTTGGTCGACGCAGTGCCCGGACCGCCGTTGGTGGTCACAAGGATTTCGGCGAAAACCGAAAGCAAAAAGATGGTTTGAATAAGGATCACAACGGTGATCGCGCGCGACAGATGCGGCAGCATGATGAACCAAAACCGTTTAATCCACGGCGCGCCATCCATTTCTGAGGCTTCCAATTGCTCTTGGTCGAGCGACTGAAACGCGGTCAACAGGATGAGCGTGGCGAAGGGCAACCATTGCCAGGACACAATGCCGATGATTGAGGCCAAAGGCGCCTGTGCGAGGAAATCAAACGGTTCAAGCCCGAAGAATTTGAACAGATGCGCAAACAGCCCGTTCACCGGGTTCATGAACATGTTTTTCCACACCAGTGCGGAGACGGTCGGCATCACGAAAAACGGCGCGATGACCAGAATGCGCACAATGCCCTGACCGAAAAACGGCTGATCGAGCAACAGCGCCAAAAACACACCGCCAATCACCGTGACCAAAAGCACGCCACACACCAAAAGGATCGTGTTGGTCAGCGCGGCAAAAAACGCGGGGTCCGTGAGGAAGTATTTATAATTGGTCAGCCCGGTGAATTCCTCCATGCCCGGCATCAACAGGTTGTAGCGCAGGAAGGAGAAATAGAGCGTCATGGAGAGCGGGATCAGCATCCACCCGAGCAGCAAGATCACTGCGGGGGAGATCATAATCCGGGCGCTGGCGCGAGAATGTTTCGTGGCCATGGGGTGCCTCGGTGTCTGCGTGAGGGATATGGACGGGCCGGGATTTGAGGAACCGGCCCGTCACTGGGAGAAGCGTAAAGCGGGCGCGGTTACTTGATGTAACCGGCTTTCATCATTTCGCGTTCTGTGAGTTTTTGAGCGTTATCAAGCGCTTGTTCCGCTGACATTTGTCCAGCCAATGCGGCGGAGAACTGTTGCCCCACGGCAGTGCCGAGGCCCTGGAATTCGGGGATGGCGACAAATTGGACTCCGACATAAGGCACCTCATCCACGGTCGGATGCTGCGGATCGGCAGAAAGGATGCTTTCCAGCGTCATTTTCGCAAAGGGCACTTTTTGATACTCTTCGTTCATGTAAAGCGACTGACGCGTGCCCGGAGGAACGTTGGCCCAGCCTTCTTTCGACGCAACCAAAGCGGTGTACTCTTTCGAGGTGGCCCATTCGACAAAGGCTTTCGCCGCATCGACTTTTTGGGTGCCGGCCGGGATACCGAGGTTCCACGCCCAAAGCCAGTTGCCGCGTTTACCAAGCCCATTGTCGGGAGCAAGTGCGAAACCAACGCTGTCCGCAACCGAGGAGTCGTTCGGGTTGGTTACGAAAGAGGCCGCAACCGTGGCGTCGATCCACATGCCGCATTTGCCGGTTTGGAACAACGAGAGGTTCTCGTTAAACCCGTTGCCGGATGCGCCCGGAGGGCCGTAGTTGTTCATCAGATCGAGGTAGAAGTTGAGCGTGGTTTTCCACTCTTCCGAGTCGAATTGCGGTTTCCAATCCATGTCAAACCACTTGGCGCCAAACGAGTTGGACATGGCGGTCAGGAAGGCCATGTTTTCGCCCCAGCCCGCCTTGCCACGCAGACAGATGCCGTAAACTTCACCCTCTTTGTCAGTCATCGCGGCCGCAGCCTCTTTGATGAAATCCCAAGTCGGGGCTTCGGGCATGGTCAGACCGGCTTTTTCCATCAGGTCGGTACGATACATCACCATCGAGCTTTCGCCGTAGAACGGTGCCGCATAAAGTTCGTCGTCTACAGTCAGACCATCGCGGATCGCAGGCAAAATGTCGTCAATGTCGTAGCTGTCCGGCAGATCATTGAGCGACACGAGCCAGCCACGTTCGCCCCAGATCGGAACCTCATAGGTGCCGATGGTCATCACGTCGAATTGGCCGCCTTTGGTGGCAACATCTTGGGTCACGCGCTGACGCAGCACGTTTTCCTCAAGGGTCACCCATTCAACCTCAATATCCGGGTGTTTGGCGTAAAAATCATCCATCAGACCCTGCATGCGGATCATGTCGCCGTTGTTCACGGTGGCGACGGTGATGGTCTCGGCAAAAGCGCCCGCTGACAATGCAGCAAGAGCACACGCCCCCATGAGGGTGCGGAATGTCGTATTCATGGTATCCTCCCTTACGATCTGAGCATTTGCTCATTTCATGGACCAATGCTCACTCATAAACATGGATTCTGTCAAGAGCGATTAAACAAAAGCCCTTTGGAAGGTGTTTCTTATTGAGATATGAGAGCCTTAGCTGTCCACTCATCGGTGAACAATCCGTCGATCAATCCGCCTCGCAGCGCAGCACTGAGCGCCGCAAGCTTACTCGCGCCCGCACCAATGCAATAAACTGGCATGTCTCCTTCGGGCACACGCACCCCCACCATCCGGTCATTGACGGGGTGATCAAGGTATCGGCCCTCGGCGTCAAAAATGTGACCGCAGATCTCGCCGACACCTCCAGAAGCGCGCAAAGCGGTCAGTTCATCGGCGGTCAGAAACCCATCCACATAAAGCGGCGCGTCATCCCCCATTTGACCAATCCCGACGATCGCAAGATCGGCAGATTTCGCCAATTCGCGCGAGGCCGCGACATGTGGCAGAGAGCGATACAGGTTCAGTTCAACATCATCGCGCGCCGCAACGGGCACCGACATTGGGTAATGGCGGGCCTGAATCTTTTCGGCAAACCGCATGATCACCTCATAAAACGAAGCCGAACTGTCGGGCGCAACATTGCCAATCAAAGACACAAGTTTGTGGCGCGAGCCATCGACCGCGCGCAATTGATCGACCACAGTTTTGAGCGTCCGCCCCGTGCCCAAAGCAAAGACTTTCGGCTCATCAGAGGAAAACAGCCGCTCCAGCACCGGGGCAACGAAAGGGGCGAGGCCCTGAAGCGGATCAACGCCCGCCCCAAGCCCCGGCGACACCCAAGCTGAGGTCAGACCAAACCGCGCCTTCAAGGCCCTCTCCAATTCGAGGCATTCAGCAATCGGATGTTCAATCCGCACCCGGATCAACCCCTCCGAGGAAGCCCGCGCCACAAGCCGCTGCGCCCTTTGCCGCGAAATGCCAAGCTCCTGCGCGATCTGATCTTGGGTCAGCCCACCGACAAAGGACAACCACGCCGCACGCGCCGCCAAATCGCGCGGCGAGATGTCTGTATCGTCGACGTTACCCTTAGGTTTAGCCTGCATCATGGTCGGACATGTCCTTCATAAGATTTTCGGCAGAATGAAAAAAGTCGCCATAGGATGCAAATATACGATGGGCCTGCGAAGGTGCGGACGCTTCGAGATCCAGTCCCATCAGGTGACTTCCGCCGACAAACCGCCACACGGTCATTCCCGCAGCAAGCCCGGCCTGAACCCCCGCCAAAGAATCCTCGATCACCAAACAGCGCTCGGGTGCGGCCCCGTTTTTCTGAGCCGTCAAAAGGAACATATCCGGAGCGGGTTTGCCGCGCGACACTTCTTTGGACGTCGTAGTGCGACCCTCAAACAGATCGGTCAACCCCACCATTGACAGAGATTGTGCCAGCCGCGGCGGGCTTGAACTGGTCGCCAATGCATAGGGCACGCGCAGCCGTTCGATCACCTCGCGCACCCCCGGCATGATTTTCAAATCCGCCTCAAACGCCGCCATCAACCGGGCACGGTACTCGGCCTCAAACCCATAGGGCAAGGCAATGCCAAATTCCTTTTGGATTTGATCCAGCACCACGGGATAGCTGCGGCCAAGGAAATGCCGGGCGACATAGGCGGTGTCGATGCTCACGCCATAGCCCTCGAGTTCTGAGATCAACATCCGCGCGGAAATGACTTCGCTGTCAATCAACACGCCGTCGCAATCAAAGATCACCAGATCAAACATGTCACCCCCTTCTTCCAGCCCCTCAGCCCGACACAGGGTAGCGAGGCAGGTGCGGGGAGACAATTGCAAACCGACTTTCAACCAAGTTCCATCGTCGCGATACCATACAGCGTCTGTGCCGCAAGGGGACTGGGTGGTGTGCCGCGATACATGCGCGCGGTCTCAAACGTCACCTCAAAGCCTTGGGCGATGAGTGCCTTCCGAAAGTCCTGTTGCAGATCAGGAACATCGACGATGGCATATGAGGCCCCCAAGGCCTGCGCCGCACGGCTCATCAATGCCAAAGCCGTTGCCTGATCCGGGGCAATCACCGGTCCGATCTTGCATCCGTGGCCGCACAGACGCGCCGTGGCAAAGCCGGCGATCTGACCGTCGGTCTCGCAAACAAAGCTCTGCCGTGTCTCGGTTCCCAGAAGCCATCCAGACAGGAAACGCGGGCGCATATAGCCATTGGCCAGCCGATCCAGAGTGGCAATCGCGGCAAGATCATCCTGCGCTGCAGGCCGCAGACCGACCCAGGTCACAGCAGGCAATTCCCCCTCAAACCGCGCCGTGGACCCGGTTTTGACAAAGCCGGATTTGGCATAATTGGCCTCTTGCGTGGCCACCCCATCAAGTCCAACCGTGCGCGATCCGGCGTGTTTCAACGCCTCGGTCCAAAGCGCATAACCAATCCCGCGCCCCCTGAATGCAGGTTGGCACAGATAGAGGCCCAGAAAGGCAAAATCCGCATTATGATTGACCACAGAAATCGCCGCGACGATTTGATCCTCGACCTCGGCCACATAAAACCCGTCCCCATCCGCGCCCCAAAACGCCGATGCGTCGTCCAGTCCGGGGTTCCACCCTTCTGCGGCGGCCCATTGCAAAACCTGTACCAGATCTCTTGGGGTCGCGGGTCGCAGGTTCATTTCAACGCATCTTTCAACGATTTCGCGACAGAGGGCTGATCGCGCAGATCGAGTGAGGTCAACAGATCGACCAGATGGTGTTTCATCAATTCCTCGGCCGCGTCAGGATCATTGCGTCCGAGCGCCTTGATCAACGCATCATGGGCGTGGCTTTCGCAAAGCGCCGTGCGGCGTTGCCAATACAGCGCGATGATCAGCGAGGAGCGCGACACAAGCTGGGCGATGAAGTCCGCAATGGTGGTTTGATCTGCGATCCGGGCCATTTCGATGTGAAACATCCCCGAAAGATGCAACGCGCGTCCGGTGTCGCCCGCATGCAATGCGGCATGTTCGGCGTCTATATGCTTTTGCAGGACCTTTATATCGGTCGCTTTGGCCCGTTCTGCGGCGGAACGTGCGGTGCGCGGTTCCAAAAGCGCGCGGGCCTCAAACACCTCGCGCGCCTCGCGCACTGAAGGCTGAGCGACAAAGGCACCGCGATTGCGCTTGAGTTCGACAAGGCGCTCATGGGCAAGCTGTTGCAAGGCGGCCCGCACCACGGTGCGGCTCACGCCATAAATCTCGCCCACCTCGTCTTCGTTCAGCTTCATCCCCGGCGACAGACGGTGTTCATGAATGGCTGTCGCCAGACTGTCCGCAACTTTGCCGCTACCGCCGCCGCTGTGCTCCACCATAACCTGCATCACCAATATCCTTCGTGTCTTTGTGTTTGGAGCTTTTCGCCGTGCGCCCTGATTCTCAAGCCCGTTGATTGAATTATATCGTCCACAAAATTGTATACGAATTTGGCGCATAATTAATGCACCTTTATGTACAGAGCGCCCAATCCATAGGCATTTGATGTGCGCCCCCACTGTAACTGCGAAAAAATCTTCTGCCCTGCAAAAAACCGGACAAGCGTAAACACCATTCGGACCTCAAAGGATGGATAGCACATGCGCTCTGGCAAAGATCTTGAACTCGTCACTCTGACAAAGCGCTATGGCACCACTGTCGCCGTTGATCGCATCAATTATGTCTTTGAGAATGGCAGCTATGTCTGTCTTTTGGGGCCATCTGGGTGCGGTAAATCCACGACGCTGCGAATGATCGCGGGGCATGAAAGCGTCTCTGACGGGTCTATCCTGTTGGACGGGTTCGATATTTCTCATCTCCCCCCGGCCAAACGCGGCACCGCAATGATGTTTCAAAACTACGCGCTGTTCCCGCATTTGAACGTCCGTGACAACGTGGCCTTCTCTTTGCGGATGAAGGGCATCGACAAGCCAGAGCGCCATAAGGCCGCCAATGAAATGTTGGATCTGGTGCACATGACCGCCTTTGCCGATCGCCTTCCGGCGCAGCTTTCGGGCGGACAACAGCAACGTGTCGCGTTGGCGCGGGCTTTGGTGACCAAGCCGCGGGTGTTGTTGCTCGACGAACCGCTCTCCGCCCTTGATCCGTTTTTGCGCATCAAAGTGCGAGCCGAATTGAAACGCATTCAGCGCGAATTGGGCATCACCTTTTTGCACGTCACCCATGGGCAGGACGAAGCGCTGGCGCTGGCCGATGAGATCGTGGTGATGAACAATGCGGTGATCGAACAGGCCGGCCCCGCGCGCAGCGTGTGGAACACGCCGCGCACAGAATTCGTGGCACGGTTCATGGGCGGGCATAATGTGATTTCGCTGAATGGCGCCAAGGTGGCCCTGCGCGCCGATGAGGTGACATTGGGCGAGGCCGGACTGCTCGCCACTGTGACCTCGGTCGAATATCAGGGCGCGCATGTGGCGATGACCTCGATGACCGACGCGGGCGAAGAGGTCCTGGCCCTCGTGCCCGAAGAGCAATTTTTTCAAACGCCGAAAAATCCGGGCGATGCCGTGCGGCTTGCCTGGGACGAGGGGCGGGTCCACCGCCTCCAAGCCTAACCTCTCCTCCAAAACCTCTGCAACAAGGGAAGATTGTCATGTCTAAAATGCGTTATTCGCGCCGCGCGGTGCTTAAGAGTGGGGCTGCCGCGGCCGCCGCCTCAGCCCTCCCCGCGCCCATGGTCTGGGCACAGGAAATCAAAGATATCACCCTGCGCCAATTCGGCACCGGCGTGTCCAACCTCAATGAAGTTGGGCAAAAAGTGAAAGAGGACCTGGGCTTCACGCTTGAGATGACCGCATTGGATTCCGATTCCGTGACCCAACGCGCCGCGACCCAACCGGACAGCTTTGACATCGCTGATATTGAATATTGGATTTGTAAAAAGGTCTGGCCGACGGGCAATCTTCAGGCCATGGACACCTCCAAAATCAAGAATTACGACAAGATCGTCGGCATTTTCAAATCCGGCAAACTGACCCCCGAAAGCGTGATCGCCCAAGGCACCGCGCCCTCCACCGTGGGCTTTGTCGAAGGTCCCGGTGCAACCGCTTTCGCCACCGAAGAAACCGGCTGGATGACCCTCATTCCAACAATCTATAATGCCGATACACTGGGCATCCGCCCCGACCTGATCGGTCGTCCGATCGACACATGGGCCGAGCTTTTGAACCCGGAATTCAAAGGCAAAGCCTCGATTCTCGACATCTCCTCGATCGGCATCATGGACATGGCAATGGTCTGTGAAGCGATGGGTGAAATCAAATATGCCGACAAAGGCAACATGACCAAGGACGAGATCGACAAGACCTTTGCGATCTTCACCGAAGCCAAAAAAGCCGGTCAGTTCCGCGCATTTTGGAAGACCTTTGACGAGTCGGTGAACCTGATGGCGTCGGGCGAAGTTGTGATCCAATCCATGTGGTCGCCGGCGATCACCGCAGTGAAATCGCGCGGCATCGACTGTGTCTACCAGCCGCTGAAAGAGGGCTATCGCTCCTGGGGCGGCGGCATCGGGCTTTCGAAATCCCTGACGGGCATGGAATTGGATGCGGCGTACGAATACATCAACTGGTATCTTGATGGCTGGGTCGGCGGGTTCCTGATGCGTCAAGGCTATTACTCCGCCGTGCCGGAAACCTCGAAAGACTATATGTCCGAAAATGAATGGGGCTATTGGTTTGAAGGCAAACCGGCCACGGGCGACATCACCTCGCCGTTTGGCGACGTGTTGGCGAAAGCGGGCGAGACGCGCGATGGCGGATCTTTCTACGATCGGATGGGCTCAGTGGCCTGTTGGAACGCGGTCATGGATGAGAACCAGTACATGGTCCGCAAATGGAACGAATTCATCGCCTCCTAACATGAGGGGGGCGCTGCCCCCTCCGGTGCTGCCCCACGGGGCCGCACCTTCCTCCCCCGGGATATTTTCAGACAAAAGAAACGCGCGGGCCGGGCCCGGTGTTAAGTGAGGACAGATGTTGAAAAACCGTCACATCCAAGGATGGCTACAGGCCTCTCCCCTGACGCTTGTCCTTATTGGATTCCTGATCTTGCCGATCCTCACCATCGTGGTGGTCAGCTTTTGGCGCGCCACCGAGTTTTCGATCATCCCCGACTTCTCTTTAGAAAATTACGAATTCCTGTTTGGCTCATCGGTCACCTACAAAGTGTTTTACGCCACATTGAAATATGCGGCGATCACATGGGCGCTCACACTTTTGATCGGCTTTACCGTCGCCTATTATCTGGCCTTTCACATCCGCAGCCAGACCATGCAGATCGCGCTGTTTTTGCTCTGCACGATCCCGTTCTGGACCTCGAATATCATCCGCATGATCTCTTGGATTCCGTTCCTTGGCCGCAACGGCATTGCCAATTCTGCACTGCAATCCTGGGGTGTGATTGATCAGCCGCTGGAGTGGCTTTTATATTCGGATTTCTCGGTGATCCTGGCCTTTGTCCATCTCTACACCCTGTTCATGGTCGTGCCGATTTTCAACACGATGACACGGATTGACCACAGCTTGATCGAGGCGGCGCGGGACAATGGTGCGAGCGGATTTCAAACGCTGCGGCATGTGATTGTACCGCTGACCAAGCCGGGAATCATGATTGGCACGATCTTTGTGCTCACGCTCGTGATGGGCGATTTCATCACCGTGCGCTTCATGTCAGGGTCGCAAAAGGCCAATGTCGGACGGCTGATTTCCAATGACATCGCCCTGTTGCAATACCCCTCCGCCGCCGCCACCGCCGTGATCCTGTTGATCACCGTGTTGATCGTGATCGGCATCCTGTTGCGCTTTGTCGATATTCGCAAGGAGCTTTGATCATGGAAAAACGTCCCGGTTCCTTCTACGTCCTCAGCGCGGTCTTTGCCCTGTTCATCCTGTTCCTCTACGGTCCGACCCTGACCATTGGCATCCTGTCGTTTCAGGGGCCGACCGGGGGATTGACCTTTCCAATGCGCGGCGTGTCACTGCATTGGTTCCGCGACCTGTTTGAACAACAGGCGGTGGGCGATATTTGGGGCGCTTTCCGACGCTCTCTCGCGCTTGGGCTGATGGTCATGGTGACGACCGTCGTGGTGTCGGTCATGGGCGGCTTTGCCTTTCGCAAACGGTTCTATGGTTCGGGCATCTTGTTTTACCTGATCATCGCCTCGCTGGTGATCCCGTCGATCCTGATCTCGCTTGGCGTCGGTCTGATCTTTAGCCAGCTTGGGTTTAAAATCCATTGGGCCACCTCGGGTTTCGGCTCACAGCTGACATGGACGCTGCCCTTTGGTTTGCTGATCATGTTTGCCGTGTTCAACCGCTTTGACAAATCCTTTGAGGAGGCGGCGCGCGACCAAGGCGCCTCGCCGTGGCAAACGGTGCGCTATGTGGTTTTGCCGATCATTGCGCCCTCGCTCATTGGCGTAGGCCTGTTTGGGTTTACCCTGTCCTATGACGAATTCGCCCGCACCTTGTTGACGGCAGGATCGTACAACACGCTGCCGCTGGAAATCTTCGGCATGACCACCAATGTGACCACGCCGGTGATCTACGCGCTTGGCACCATGACCACGCTGTTTTCGCTTTTGATCATCGGCGCGTTTCTTTTGACCGTGTGGGTTTTGGGCAAACGCCGCGCGCGGCTTGGGTCCGATGCGGGCAAAGGGGTCTGAGGTGAAAATCCTGTTTCTCAATCCAAACTCCTCCGCCCATATGACGCAGAGTGTTGTGGCGACCGCGCGCGCGCTTTTGCCTGAGGCGGAGATTTTAGGCTGGACCAATGCCGACGGCCCGCCCGCCATTCAAGGTCCTGAAGATGGTGCGGCGGCGATCCCTGGCCTAATGGCAGTGTTGCCGAAAGCGCGCGACGAGGGTGTTGAAGCCATCGTCATCGCCTGTTTCGATGACACGGGATTGGAGGCCCTGCGCGCGGCGGCGCATTGTCCGGTGATCGGGATCGGCGAAGCGGCCTATCATTTTGCCCTGCTCAAAGGCCAAAGCTACGGCGTGGTGACGACCCTTGGCGTCTCTGTCCCGGTGATTGAGGGCAATATCCGCCGTCATGGGTTTGAGGCCGCCTGCCTCGCGGTTTCGGCCAGTGGCATTGCGGTTTTAGACGTCGAAGAGGGCCGCCCTGCCGTCTTGGATCACCTTACAACCGAGATCAAAGCCATGGGCGCGCGCGGGGCGCAGACGGTGATTTTGGGATGCGCGGGCATGTCCGCGCATCACGGCACATTGACGAAACGCTCAGGCGTGGTTCTGATCGACGGAGTCCGGGCGGCCACGCTTTTGGCGCAGGCATTGGTGGTGGATCAAAGCTCAGTGTGATTTGATCCACGCGGCGTTGCTTTGCGCCAAAAGCGCCTCACTCGGCACCACGGGACAAACCACCGGAAGCGCCGCAATGCGCGTGGCCTCTTCCTGCGCGACCCCCAACATGCGCAAAATCGCGGCGACAAAGGCCGGAACATCGACGTCTTCACCCGCCACGATCCGGCGCAAAAGCGCGAGCGTGCCGACCTCCAAGAGGTCGGTCACCATCTCTTCCGGCATCGGGCAAAAGTCACCCGCCATGATTGAGTCGCGCACGAAACAGGGCGCGACCTCATCCAAGACCTGACCAAACCCATAGGCATGCCGACCAATCCGCGCGGTAAATTCGAGGAAAAGCGGATGCGCGCGGGCCAGTTCGACAAAGGCTTTGACGCCATAGGCCAGCCGTTCCGCCGGGGGCAAATCCTCATCAATCGCCTCGAAGATCAGCGAGACGATTTCGCGCGCGAGGGCCCGTTTGGCCGCAACCAAGACATCATCAATCGTGTCGAAATAGTTGTAAAACGTGCCGCGCGACACACCCGCGCGGCGCACGACATGATCAATCACCGTGCCATTCACCCCACGGTCGGCAAAGACCATGGTGCCCGCTTCGACCAGACGATCATAGGTGCGCTGACGGCGCTCCTGTCCGATCCGGGTACGGTAATCGACGGGTTCTGTTTGACGGATCTCTTCGGTCACGTCGCCTCCTTCGCCTCCGGTTTGACCCGGAACACAAGACAATAGAGCGCCGGCGCGAAGAGCAATGTGATCAATGTCCCGGCGATAATGCCGCCCATCATCGCGAAAGCCATCGGGCCCCAAAACACCTGACGCGAAATCGGGATCAAGGCCAAAGAGGCCGCCGCTGCGGTCAACAGGATCGGACGCGCCCGGCTGTCAGAGGCCTCAAACACGGCGTGCCAACGCGATTTGCCTTCGCGGCGCAAATCTTCGATGGCCTGGATCAGGATGATGGAATTTCGGATCAAAATGCCAACGAGAGCAAGCACCCCGAGCAGGGCGACAAATCCCATTGGCGCACTGGCGCTCAAAAGTGCCGCAACAACACCGATCAGCCCCAATGGCGCGACCGCGATAACGACGAACATCAGTCGGAAACTTTGGACCTGAATCATCGTCAGCGTCAGCATGATTAACACCATAATCGGCATGACGGCGGCAATTGGACCCTGACTTTCGGCGCTGCTTTCAACCGTACCGCCAACCTCGACCGTATAGCCGCGTGGCAGGGTTTGTTCAAAGCTGGCAATCGCCGGTTTGAGCGCATTGACCAAGGTTGCGGGCAAATCATCAGAGGCAATCGCCGCCTTCACGGTGATCACGGGCGCGCGGTCCTCTTGTCGGATCAGCGGCTGTTCGGTCACCCAATCCAATGTCGCAATCGAGGACAGTGGAATGGACACGCCTTGCGCATTGGCAAATTGCAGATTTTCCAGAGCAGTCAAGGTTTTGCGATCTTCCTCGGCGCCGCGAATTTCGACATCAATCAATGTGCGCGCATCGCGGATTTGGGTCACGGTGGAGCCTTCAAACAGGCTCGACATCACCCCCGCCACATCCGATTGGGTCAACCCAAGCTGCCGCAACCGCGCCTGATCCAGATCGACACGGACCACCCGAGAGGGCTCATTCCAATCGAGTGAAATCGCGCTCAACCGCTCCTCTTTCGACAAAACCGCAGCCAGTTCACGCGCGTGGTCACGCAATTCAGCGTAATCAGGACCGGAAATCCGGTATTGCACGGGCTTGCCAACTGGCGGCCCAAGCTCAAAGGTTTTGGGATAGAATTCGACGCCAAGCCGGGCCTCGGAATAGGCCCGTACTTTCGCCAAAAGGCGATCACGCGCCTCAAGGTCGGTCGTCAGGATCAAGAGCTGACCAATGTTCGGCCCCGGCGTCAGCGCCTCCAAGGTCAACACAACCCTAGGCGCACCGTTGCCGATATAGGTCGTCCAAAATGTAACCTCGTCCTGAGCGCTCAGCCATGTTTCAAACTGCGCAATCTCCGTATCGGTTGCATAAATACTGGCGTTTTGGCGCAGCGTCACATCGACCAAAACCTCCGGGCGATCCGAACTTGGGAAAAACTGTTGTTCGACCTTGCTCATACCGACCACAGCCAGTGCGAAAGCCGCAAATGTAATGACCACCGTCAAAAGGCGGAACCGCATCGCAAGCCGCAGCAAATGATGGAACCGACGCCGCAACCATCCCGGTTCGCCGTGTACATGTTTCCACTGTTTCGGCAAAAAAGTTGCCCCCAACACTGGCGCAAACAACACGGCGACAATCCAGCTCAGTACCAACGAAATGGCAATCACATAGAACAAGGTGATGGTGTATTCACCGGCATTACTGCTGTTGAGACCGATGGGGATAAAACCAGCGGTGGTGATTAACGTGCCCGTCAACATCGGCCAAGCGATCGATGTCCAGGCATAGGCAGCCGCCTTGTGACGGCTTTCACCCAGTTCGAGACGCGAGATCATCGTTTCAATCGCGATCATGGCGTCATCCACCAAAAGGCCCAGCGCGATGATCAAAGCGCCCAGCGAAATCCGCTGAAGCGTGATGCCCAAAACCTCCATGAACACAAAGGTCAGGGCCAACACCAAGGGGATCGTCAGGCTGACGACAAACCCCGCGCGCACACCGAGAGACACGAAGCTCACGGCAAGCACGATCACCACCGCCTCGATCAGCGCCTTCACGAAATGGCCCACCGACTCCTCAACCACTTTCGGCTGGTCGGCGACATGGTGGACATTGATACCCACTGGCAATGTCGTGGTGAGTTCTGCCATGGTCTCATCCAAAGCCGCACCAAAATCGAGCACATTGCCGCCTTCGCGCATCCCGATTTTCAGACCGATTGCGGGCGCGCCATTGTAACGAAACAATTCGGACGGCGGATCATCGTAGCCCGAGGTCACATTGGCCACATCGGCCAGCGTGAAAAAAATATCGCCCGAGCGCAGCGGCGCATTGGCGAGGGCGTCTACACTGTCGAATTGCCCGGTAACCCGCAGCAAAATGTTTTCATCGTCGGTGCTGATCATCCCCGATGGAACGATCTGGTTTTGCGCCGCAAGAGAGCCCAAAACGGTTTGCCCATCGAGGCCGAAAGCGGCCAAACGACGGGCAGAAAATTCGATATGGATGACCTGATCACGAGTGCCAAACACTTCGACTTTGCCAGCATCATCAAGACTTTGAACCACATCGCGGACGTCTTCGACATAATCTTTGACCTCCTCGGGCGCATAGCCATCCGAGGTAAAGGCATAGACCGTCCCAAACACATCCCCAAAGTCATCATCATAGGCAAAGCCTTGAAACTCCTGAGGGAACTGGCTTCGGATATCCGACATCATTTGCCGTACACGCGTCCAGGACGGGCGCACTTCGGAGGCGGGAACATTGTCGCGCAAATCAACATAGACCAATGCGATCCCCGGATAGGTCACCGAGCGCGTACCATCGAGGGTCGCGAGTTCTTGCAGTTTGCGTTCAATGCGATCGGTCACCTGCGTCACGGTTTCCTCGGCGGTGGCCCCCGGCAAACTCGCAGTCACCACCATGGTGCGGATGGTGAACGACGGGTCCTCTTCGCGCCCAAGCCTCATGTAGCTGAGCGATCCGGCGACCACAGCAATGATCATCATGAACCAGATAAAGGAGCGGTGCCCCAGTGCCCAATCCGATAGGTTGAACCCCTTCATTCGAGCCGCTCCCCAACTTTTTGTCCGTCTTCAAGTGCGTGTACTCCGCGCACGACGATTTCATCATTCTCAGAAAGCCCTGCGGAAATCACCACCCGGTCTCCCACAATGGCGCCCAGCGTCACCGGCACAAATGTCACCATACGATCCGGCGTGACGCGCCAAACGCCAGGGCTGTCTTGCGTGCCCGCAATGGCGCTGATGGGCAGGGTCATCGCAGGGGCCGCACCACGATTATAGGCCGCCGTGATCAAGGTGCCGATACGGTAATCCTCAGGCGGCGCAATCAGCATAAGCCGCAATCTACGGGTCTCCAGACTTGTGTCGGCAACGGGTTCAATCACACTCAGCCGCGCCATCACCGGGGCAACACCACCCGAACGGTGACGCACCACGAATCCCGCGCCTTCCGGCATGATCGCGGCGACAGAGGCGGGCACATCAATGATCGCCTCGCGCCCCAAAGGATCGGCAATCTCCATCACACTCACGCCGGGGCTAACAAGCGTGCCGGGATCGACTGAGGTGGACAGGACAATCCCATCCCGTGGCGCGACAAGGCTACCATAGCGGGCCGCCTCCGTGGTTTGGGCCAGATCGGCACGCACGCTTTCGAGTTTGGCCGCCGTGGCATCGCGATTGGCGCGCGCCGCTTCGAGTTGGGCGGTGGTGGCCACATTGCGCGCCACCAGCGCCGAAACACGTTCATATTGGGTCTGCGCAAATTCGGCCTGCGCTTGGACCCCCGACACAGCGGCTTCGGCCACGGCGACATCTTGCGCCAATGTGATTTGATCAAGGGTTGCAAGCACCTGCCCTTTGGTCACGCGATCCCCGGCGGCCACATTGAGCGTCGCCAAACGGCCGCTGGTTTGGAACGCCAAAGCGGTCACATCCTGGCCCCGGATCACCCCGGAGTATTGACGTTTGACCACCGGGTCGGTTGACACGAATTCGGAAATCACCGGGCGCAGCGCCGGAGTTTCACCCATATCGGACTGAGCCAGCCCCATTTGTCCCAGACCCGAAAAAACAAGCATCACAGCCAAGAGCCGCATCGGTTTGATCATTGCATCGTCTCCCCTGCGACCACCGGGCGGCCGTCGAACAGCATTTGTGATCCGGCCCCGACCACAAGATCACCCTCGACAAGGCCTTCCGTGAGTTCAACGGTCTTATCGTTATAAGAGCCCACGCGCACAGATTTGAGTGACACGGTGGAGGTCGCAGGATCGACCACCCAGACGGCCGGGCCTTTGGAATCCGACGTCAACGCGCTCCATGGCAGAACAATGCGTTGGTCGATTTCGATCGTGGAGCGGCCTGAGATCGACGTGCCGATCGGGATCTGCGTCGACATCTCTTCGGGAATATCCGCATGAATTTCAACTGTTCCGGTGGAGGTCAAAACCGGCAAGACTTCGGTGATCGTCGATGTGAACGGCGCATCCGCACCACTGGGATCAAGCTCGACCTCATGGTTGAGAATTTTCGACAGCCCTGCCGCATCCGGGGCCAAAAACACCGCTTGTTTTTTGCCCTTCAACGCGAGGGTGGCAACAGGAGCCCCGGCGGAAACGATCTCGCCCAGATCGACATATTTTTCGATCACGGTCACGTCCTCTTCGGCACGAATCTCTGTATCGTCAAGCGCTTGTTCGGCGGTTTCCAACATGGCGCGGGCCTGATCTCGACTGGCCTGCGCCGCCAGAAAGGCCTGCTGCGCCTCATCATATTGCGCCTGCGTGCCCACGCCGCGCGCCAAAAGCGTATCCATTCGGGCGCGGGCTTGTTCGGCCTGAACCCATGCGGCTTCGGCAGCATTCAAATTGGCCCGGGCCGCATCAAGTGCAGCGGAAATATTGGTCGCATCAATGCGTGCAATCACCTCGCCGGCTCTCAATTGGCGCCCGACCTCGGCATCCAGATAGTCGATCTGACCGCCTCTGCGAAAGGCGGCCGGAAAGCTGTCTTTCGCCTCGACAGAGCCAACAACCTTGATCTCGTGAACGACTGTTGCGCTTTTGGCGGAAATAATTTCGACCGCCAAAGGCACTTCGGCCAAAATGTGCGTCGGGGTTAGGATGAGCCAGATCAGACCCAAGAGCGTTGGAACTTTCATGAATATCCCTGACATATCGAAAAGCTAAGCCTCTCATTTAGCCGAATTGACAGTTTTGTCAAATCTAACTTTCCCGGTTCGTACAGATTCCCTGATTTTCGGCCATATTGGTGTAGTCTCCCTGAAGACCAAAGGTATGTCGCGTGTCTTTTCTGCACATATGTTGGAGTCTAAAATTTTGCATCCATAAGTTGACAAAAAGACTAAGGTTAATTTATCTTCCTAGAGATCGCGCCGTCCGGCGCCTTGAACCGCGACATCCAATGGCACGCCATGGCGCAAAGCCCAGCCAGTCTTGGTGTTTCAATTACTGACACACCATCCGCTTCCCACAGAGGGGCGACAGGCCCTTGGCCTGGAATACGGACATGACAAAAGGCAAGCCAATGACCCTACATGTAACGAAGATGGAAGCTGCGGAGACCCAGCTTCCCCCAATTGATGCCCGCAGTTTGATTTCAGACGGCTCAACCCGGCAAATCATCCTTGATGGCCAAATCTACACCCTGCGGATCACGCGCGCGCAAAAATTGATCCTAACAAAATGAAGGTCGTTTAGCCTTTAAGGTGTTTCGGATTTAAGTTGAGATACGACTTAAATCCGAAACACGCGAAACTTGATTTAGGGTGTGGGCGTTTCGGGACAAACGCCTTGAGCACGTTTATCCCGATGCACTTTATCGATAGGTGCGCAATTCCAAATCAACGGATGAAAGCATCTCGTCGCACATAGTCAAAAACCCGGCCTCGGCTTCGGACAACTTGCGGCGCGGGTTAGTCAAAAGATAGATGCTGACCAAAGGCAAGGTGTCATAGGGCGGCAATTGACGCAACCGCCCCAGATCGACATCGCGCTTGGCCACATGTAATGGCAGCGCACCAATGCCGATATTGGCAACGATCATGCGCCTGAGTTCATGCAAGTTCGAAGACACCCCGCTCCACCCCGTCGCGATTTTGGCCCGCATCCGCAGCTTTGCCACGGGTTCCAAAGGCCCGCCATCGGTTTCCGTTTGAAATGACACCGACCTCTCGCCTTCGAGTTCGGACAGGGGAATCATATCACGCCCAAACAGCCGATGTTTGGGGCCGCAAAACAGACCAAAATATTCACGGTACAACACGTCCGCTTTCAAACCTGCCGGAATTTTATGCAGCAAACAAATCCCAAGGCTGGCGCGATTTTGACTGACACGGCTGACAATTTCGTCGCTTTCCGCGACTGTGAAAGAAAAGCTGACCTTTGGATGACGCGTGACAAAGCGGTGCAACACCTCATCAAAGTGATCCGAAATCACATGGGATGTGGTGACAATGGAAATATGGCCACGCAAGTCTTCGGTGCCCGTTTCCAACAAAGACGGCAATTGCGACACCGCACCAAAGATCGACGAACATTCGGCATAAAGCAACTGCCCGGCTCGCGTCACTTTGAATTCATTCGATTTTCTAACGATCAACTGATGCCCGGCCGTGTCTTCGAGACGCTTGAGAGCGGAGGAGATTGTCGGTTGCTTCAGGCCCAAAAAATCAGCCGCGCGCGAAATGCCGCGTTGTTCGACCACCACCATGAAAGTGCGCAACAGGTTCCAGTCGAGATGCCAAGGAAAGCGCTGTTCGTAAGGTTTAGCCATAAATTACATCTATGTTGAGCATTCTTATTATTTATTTGCGCAATGTATTCACACATGCAAGCCTTTTCACCAAGGTGGCCAGAACCACCATTCAAACCATCCCCGCCGAGAGGTCCACCCTCAAAGGCGGTTCGGATCCAACTGGAGAAGACGATGACCAAACGTAGAACTTTCTTGAAAACCGCTGTCGCCGTTTCGGCTTTCGCACTGACCGGGCTGACCCTTGCCGCCCCTGTGGCCGCAGACGAGCTTGAGACCCTCAAAGAAAAAGGCGTGATGCGGATCGCCATGTCCGGCGCTTATCCTCCGTTCAACTTTGTGAATGACAAAAATGAAGTTGTGGGCTTTGATCCGGCCATCGGGACCGAGATCGCCAAACGCATGGGTCTTGAGACCGAAATCGTCACCACGGCATGGGACGGCATCATCGGTGGGCTTTTGGCCAATAAATATGACGCCATCGTCGGCTCAATGACCATCACCGATGAGCGCGCCGAAGTGGTTGATTTTGTTGGCCCCTATTACACCACGGGCCGCGCTATTTTCTCCAAACCCGGCAGCGGCATCGAAACCCTCGCCGATCTGGACGGCAAAAAAGTTGGCGTGACTTTGGGCGAGACCCACGAGGAATGGGCCAAGGAAAAAGGCTACACTGTGCGCACCTACAAAGGTCTGCCGGAGCTGATCATGGAGCTTGAAAACGGCCGCGTTGATGCGATCGTCAACGACTCCATCGCCGCGATTTTGGCGCTCAAAGAAAACGGCTACGCCTACACGAGCTTTGACGACCCGGACACCGAACCCTTTGGTGCCGGCATCGCCATTCGCAAAGGCAACCCCGAATTGAAGGCCGCAATGCAAGCCGCCCTTGACGAGATGATGGCCGATGGCACCTACGTTGCCATTGCCGAAGAGTGGATCGGCGAAGACATCCGCTAAGCCGCACAGGGTCTCGATAGGGGGCGCGTGATCTGCGCGTCCCCTTTGACCTCTCGTTTGTGCCCCTTCTTTCCCTGACCCAAAGAGACCTCTGTCGCTATGGACATAGAGCTTATCCTCAAGGTTTATCCCTATTTTCTCGAAGCTGCGGTGGTGACCATTGAGCTGTCCGTGCTCACGGTCCTGCTTGGTCTGATCTGTGGCGCGCTGGCAGCGGCGGCGCGGATGTCGCGCTTTCGCCTGTTGCGCATCATCGGCGCGGTCTACGTCAGCGTCTTTCGCGGCACGCCTGCACTGATCCAACTGTTCCTGTTGTACTTCGGCGGTCCGCAAATCGGCATCCAACTCGACGCGTTCGAGGCGGGGGTGATTGGGCTTGGCCTCAATATCGGGGCCTATATGGCCGAAACCATGCGCGGGGCGATTGTGTCCGTGGACGGAGGTCAAACCGAGGCGGCGCGCACATTGGGTCTGTCGCGCACTCAGGCGTTTCGAAAGGTGACATTGCCACAAGCCATGCGCCTGATGATCCGGCCCTTGGGGGTCAACATCAACGCCCAGATCAAAGGCACCGCCCTTGTTGCCGCGATCTCTGTGGTCGAACTGACTTACACCGCCCAGCGCTATATCGGCTCAACCTATAAGCCGTTCGAAATGTTCTTTTTGGCGGGCGTGCTCTACATCCTCATCATCACCGTGACCGGCAAAGGCATCTCTTACCTCGACCGAAAGGTGCGCCTGCCATGAGCCATTGTCCTGTCCTGAAATCCAGCATGAAAGGCGCGCGCCATGGGTCTTGATTTCACCGTTGTCCCCGCCTACCTCGACACGATTTTGATCGGTGTGTTGTGGACCATCGCCATCACCGTTTGCGCCGCCCTCCTGAGCTTTTTCGGCGGTATCCTCTTTGCCGTGATCGCGCTGTACGCGCCATGGTTCCTCCGGCTTCCAGTCCGGTTTTTCGCATGGCTCTTTATGGGCACGCCGTTGTTGTTGCAGTTGTTCTTGATCTATTTCGGCCTTGTGCAATTGGGCATTGATTTGCCTGCTTTTGTCGCCGGGGTGATCGGGCTCGGCCTGCACTTTGCGGTCTATAATTCGGAGCTGATTCAAACCGCGATCTTGGCCGTGGACAAAGGTCAAATGGAGGCCGCACGCACCCTTGGCTGTTCGCGGTCACAAGCCCTGCGCAAGGTGGTGATCCCCCAAGCGGTGCGCGATGTGATCCCGCCGATTGGCAACAACATGATCGCACTGCTCAAAGACTCCGCACTGGTCTCCGTGATCGGCGTGTCCGAGCTGACGCTGTCGTCGCAACTTGCCATTGGTCGCACCTATCGTCCGTTTGAATTCTACGCCGTCGCCGCCGTGTTCTACTACATCGTCAATCTCGGCATGGAAGCGGTGATGCGCCGCATCGAACGTAAAACCTCCCTCTCCCGCTAAGCGTTAAGGACCTGACATGACCGAAGCTCATAAATTCGTCGACATCCGTCACGCCCAGAAATCCTATGGCGATCTTGAGGTGCTCAAGGATATTTCTCTCACCGTGGATCGTGGCGAAATCGTTGCCATCATCGGCCCGTCCGGGTCGGGCAA